>PDPC01000188.1 GCA_002747355.1 Pseudomonadota bacterium
TCGCCGCGCTGGTCTGCGAAATCACAGCGGTTGTTGCTCGTCGGTTGCTTGCTACCAGCAGGCGCCCTCCTCGCTCCTACGCCGTGATTCCGCATCCTTAGCGCAGCTCGGTCCGGTAAGTTGATCGGCGCTCTAGATCTCAGGGCGTGACGTCTTGGGTGACGCAGAACGTATGTGTTGAGAGCCGTCGCGCCACCTGCAGCGCGGATCTTCACACGAAAGCAGCGGCGCCTTCGGCGCGACAGAGCTAACGTAGCACTGGTTCAACTCTGATCGGTGCCGGTGCCTGCGCGCTGTGCTCGTGGTCACGCTGGTAGAAATCGTGCTCCGCTTCCCACTTACTCTCGTCTCAGGCGCTCTGCTGCTCGTGGTCAACGGGGTGCTGCTCTCGGGCTGCAGCAAGCAGCGGCCCGGTGAGCGCTGGGTCAACGACCTGAAGCTGCGTGGGGTCGAGAGCGTCGACAAGGGTGCCCTCGAAGACGGCCTCGCCACCGCCGAGACCGGCTGGTGGCCCTTCGCCTCGAAGAAGTGGCTCGACTATGGTGCCCTTGACAAAGACCTCGCGCGGATCCGCGCCTTCTACGCTCGCCGTGGGTTCTTTCGGGCCCAGGCCAAGCATCGGCTGAAGATGCGAGATGACAAGGTCTCGGCGGACGTGTTCTTTGAGATCGTCGAGGGGCCAGAGACAATGCTGCGCGATGTGCGCGTCGAAGGGCTCGAAGCAGCGCCCACGAGGCTTCGCAGGTTGAAGGGGCTCGGCTTCGAGCTGGGCAAGCGCTACGACCATGCCCGCTACGGCGATGCAAAAGGCCGGCTCCTCGCGCGCCTGCATCGCGCAGGCTACGCCTACGCGACGGTCGAGGGGCGGGTCGAGGTTGATCGCGACGCGCGCAGCGCCAAGGTGCTGCTCACGGCCAAGCTCGGGCCGAAGGTGCGGCTCGGCGAGGCGGTGTTCAAGGGGCTCGGGCCGCTGCCCGAAGACAAGCTGCAGCATCAGGTCGATTGGCAGGACGGCGACACCTACACCCCCGACAGCCTCGCCCGAACCCGCGCGGCGCTCTTCAATCAGCAGGTCTTTGCCTCGGTCAGCCTCGATCTACCAAAGGTCCCACCGACGGCTGACGCGGCCATTGTGCCGGTGACGATCGAGACCACACCGAGCAAGCTGCGCGAGCTTCGCCTCGGCGGCGGCGTCGGCATCGAGCGCAAGCGCCATGAGCTGCGCCTGCGCGGCAGCTGGCGGATCCGCAACTTCCTCGGCGGCCTGCGCACCCTCACCGTACGCCTGCAGCCAGCCTTCGTCAGCATCCCCAACCTCTGGGATAGCCGCCGCATGGGCTTCGCCGCGACCAACGACGTGAAGCTCGAGCAGCCCGACTTCCTCTCCACACGCTTTTTGGCGTTCGGGCTCTTTGGCTACGACCTCGGCGTCCACGAGGGCTACAAATGGCATGGCCCGCGGCTGCAGCTCGGGGTCGATCGCAGCTTCTTCAACGGGCGTCTCCGTGGCGGCCTCTCATGGAACCTGCAGTTCCTCGATTTCTTCTCGATCATCGAGGAGGCCTTCGAGAACGCCCAGACCCCGCTCCTCGGTGATTTCGTCGATCCCTATCGGCTGGCCTGGTTCGAGCCCTTCATCCAGCTCGATCTACGCGACAACCGCCTCGATCCGCGCGCCGGCTTCTTCGCCTCCATTCATATGGAGCTCGGCTTCGCCGTGATCGGCGGCGACTTCGACTATCTGAAGGTCTTGCCCGAGGTTCGTGGCTACCTGCCGGTCTTCACCAAGCGGCTGGTGCTCGCCGTGCGCGCGCTCTATGGCTACATGAAGCCTCTCTCCGACCGCCACAACACGCCCGTGACGCGGCGGCTCTTTCTCGGCGGGCCGACCAGCCATCGCGGGTTTTCCTTTGGCCGGCTCTCGCCGATGGCCAACGGCGTACCGCTAGGGGGCAACTCGAGCCTGCTCTTTTCGGCCGATCTGCGGCTGCGCGTGGTCAAGCTCGCCGGGAACTGGCTCGGCGTTGGCGCGTTCTTCGACGCGGGCGACGTCGTGGCGAAGTCGGCCGACCTCGACCTCGAAAACCTCCACCTCGCTACTGGCGGGGCGCTCTCTTACAAGACACCGATCGGCGCGATCCGGATCGCCCTTGGCGTCCGCCTCAACCGCGTCGACGATCCCGAGCCTAGCCCCGATCCAGGCAGCCGCGTCGCCTTTCATCTCACGATCGGGCAGGCCTTCTAGATGTCGCGCGAGCCCCATAGCGCCAATCTCTCGCCAAAGACCCGGCCGCCGGAGGATGCGCCGTCTCTGAGCAAACCAGGCGAGGGTAAGGAGCCGACGGTTAAGAGCACCCCTACAAATTCCTCCCGTCGCCGGGCACAGCACTGCCGGCCGCTTTCTAGGCCTCAGAAAGCTCGCCGTACCACCCGTATGGCTCGTTTCTTCGGCTACGACATCG
>PDPC01000097.1 GCA_002747355.1 Pseudomonadota bacterium
CGCTGGACCGCAGCCGAACGCCTGATACGCGTAGCCCTTGGTGCTCAGCTTTGGCGCCTTCGGCTTGACCGAATCGCTCGACCGCCCGGTCGCGATCTCGTAGGCGCGCAGCTTCTTGGTCCAGTAGGCCAACGATGCCGGTGGTTTCTGGCCTCGGGCCAACACGAAGCGGTAGCGCCTCATCGACGCCAGCGGGGTCTTGGGCCGCAGCACGAAGGTCGAGGTGTGATAGCTCGCCTTGTTCTGCTGCGCCAAGCGCCGCAGCGTCATCGGCACCCGCTTGCCGCCGCCCATCAGCGCCGCACCGTCGAGCAGCTCGACCACCTTGTCGCGCTGATGCCCATAGGCCACGATCACGATCTGGAGGTTTTGCGGCAGGTTGCGGGTGCCGTGGGGTGGCGCGATCTGCAGGCTCCGCGACATACAGCGAGCGTGGGCCGATCGGGCCGCGGGGAAGGCGAGGGCCAGCAAGGCGAGCGCAGCAGTCAAGGTCGGAGCGAGCCGGGGAGGCCTCGCTCTGGGGTGAGTCGTCATGGTCGCTTCCTTTCCTCCAACGAGGTTGACGGGACCGGCTCAGCGCCCAGCGCGCCCGGTCACGGTGTGGCTTGGCTTGGAGACCTTACCCACCCGATCGACGTTGCTGACCCGCACGGTCTTCAGGTCCCTTAAGAGCTTCCCCACAGACCCGGGACCGCGCCGGGTGCTGAGCTGCCGAGCCGCTCTCGTCGCCGAAGAAACGAGCCCTAGAAACGGTACGGCAGCGCTGTGCCCAGCGACGGGAGGCATGTGTAGGGGGTGTTCCTAGGCCGACCGAGTTTAGCAGAGGCGGTCGCGAGCGGCGAGGGTCCCACGCGAAACAAAGAAATACCCTGAAAACCAAAGGCTATTCAAAGGCCTGATCGAAACGTAGAATGCACAGGTCTTCAACGACGTCAGATGGTGAGCTTAAAACGCTGGTGGTCGTCGCCGCGCGCTGCATGCTGTGGAGCAAGGCCACACCACCGAAACGGGAGGAAACACTTGATGAAGCGCATCCTGGTTGGTCTGAGCATGATCTTCGCCCTGACCCTGGTCTTTGCCGGCTTCTCCGGCACAGCGAGCGCCGAGAAGCCAAAGTGCTACTACTGCGGCGGCGGCAGCAAGGCGCCTTGCAGCAAGGGCTACCGCTGCTTCGGCACCCGCAAGTCCTGCCAGAAGAAGGGCTGCCGCATCACGGGCTACTCGAGCACCTGCTCGACCGCCGCGAACGTGAAGAAATGCTCGACCAAGGTGCAGTTCTTCCAGATGAACCCGCTGCCCCAGAGCATCCTGCGCTAGATTCTTCGTAAGAGCAGAGGCGGCGGGCTCGCTCGTCGCCCCATGCGCCTCCCCTCTGCCTCCGCACATCCCTCGCCCTTCAACAACCGATACGCTGATGGCTGGCCGTGCGATGAGCTCAGAGGGCGCTCGCAGTCTGTTGACTGTGCCCGAGCGAGGCGACGCCATTCGAGCCGACATCGCGGAGCGAAAACGCAGCCATCGTGGCGCGACGGCGAGACTGAGCGACAACGAGCTCGGCTTGAAGGGCTGGTCGCGACGGGAGGGCTAGATCAACAGGCTGGTAGACTTGCCCATGAACGCCTCGCCCCTCTCGAGTGAACGAACGCCGAGGCAGCTGCGCGTTGTCATGGCGACGACTCTCACGCTCTGCCTGACGACCAGCTGCGCTCGTCAGGCGCCCCAAGAGCGCTCGCCCACCCGCAAGCAGCCGCGGGAGGCGAGCGGGACGTGCACCCTGGGCATGCCTCTGCCCGGCGTGACACGACGATCGCCGACCCTCGAAAAGCGGCTCCTCACGGCCTGGCGGGCTCGCTCTCCAGGTTATCGACCTCGCACACGCCACCTCTGCGCCAACGGCGAGCCGCGATACCTCAACCGCCTGCTCCTCGAGCAGAGCCCGTATCTTCGCCAGCACGCCCATAACCCCGTCAACTGGTTCCCCTGGGGCGATGAGGCCTTCGCCCGGGCGCGGCGCCTCAGGCGCCCGGTGTTGCTCTCTGTAGGCTATGCCACCTGTCATTGGTGCCACGTGATGGAGCGCGAGTCCTTCGAGGATCCGGCCATCGCGAAGCTGCTGAACGAGCGCTACGTGGCGATCAAGGTCGACCGGGAGGAGCTGCCTCACGTCGACGCCACCTATATGAGCGCCCTAGAGCTGATCAAGCGCTCCGGCGGCTGGCCCCTCACGGTCTGGCTGCTCCCAGACCGTCGCCCCTTCTACGCGACCTCGTATCTGCCGCCGAGAGATGGCGACCGGGGCGCCTCGCAGGGCTTCGTCAGCTGGCTCGAGCGCCTGGCCCGCGCCTACAATAACGACGCGGCTGCCGTGGGACGCGTCGCGGCGAAGCTCGCTGGCGGGGTGCGCGTGCTCCTCTCTCCGCCACCGGCAAAGAAGGGCGATAAGGCGAACAAGGGCCGTAAGACGCTACCGACCATGGCGATCCACGACACGCTGGCGGCGACCTACAAGCGGCGCTTCGACAGCACCTATGGAGGGCTCCGGGGCGCACCAAAGTTCCCCTCGAGCCCCTCCATCCCCTTTCTGCTGCGCCAGAGCCGGCGCCGACCCAAAGGCGACGCGTTGCGCCAGGCGCGGCTGACGTTGCGTCATATGGCCGCTGGGGGGCTCTTTGATCACCTCGGCGGCGGGTTTCATCGCTACAGCACCGACGCCCGCTGGCGAGTCCCCCACTTCGAGAAGATGCTCTACGATAACGCGTTGCTCACCATCGCCTACCTCGAGGGCGCCCAGGCCTGCGGTGAGGCGAGCTTCAATACGGTGGCTCGACGTACCCTCGACTATGTCCTGCGCGAGCTGCGGTCCCCCTCGGGGGCCTTCTATGCCGCTACCGATGCCGACAGCGCCGCGCCAAAAGACCCGGATGGGGAGCGCAGCGAAGGGCGCTTCTTCACCTGGACACCGAGGGAGGTGCAGCGCGCCCTGGGCCCCCTCGGGTCGCCGATCTTCAGCGCTCGCTACGGTATCCGAGAGGCCGGCGACCTCGAGGGCCGCAGCGTGCTCCACCTCGCCCGCGGTCTACCAGCCCTCGCCGTCGCGCAGAAACAGACCGTCCACGCCCTGAAGAGGGAGCTTGCCAGGCTTCGAGGCATGCTCTACCGCGCCCGGGCCAAACGCCCTCCCCCGCTCCGTGATGAAAAGATCATCACGGGCTGGAACGGGCTGATGATCGCGGCTCTGGCACGAGCCGGGCTCGTCCTGAGTGAGCCTCGCTACTACCGCGCCGCCGCCCGCGCTGGGGAGGTCCTCTGGCTGAGGCTACGCCTGCCCAACGGACGCCTGGCCCGCCGCCTCGCGGGAGGCACGGCTCGCTTCATCGGCGCCCTCGACGACCACGCCTACACCCTCTGGGCGCTGATAGAGCTCTTCGAGGCTAGCGGCGAGCTGCGCTGGCTGAAGCGCGCCCTAGCCCTCGAGGCGGTCATCGCGCGCGGCTTCGAGGATCCCAAAGGCGGCGCGTTCTTCTCCACGGCCAAAGGCGACGACGCGCTCTTGGGTCGCCAGAAACCCTACCGAGACAGCGCCCGCCCAGCGGCCAACGGCGTCCACGCCTTGAACCTGCTCCGCCTCTACCAGCTCACCGACCGCCAGGCTCTTCGGCGCCGCGCCGGGAAGACCCTCCGCGCCTTCCAGCGGGTGCTCCGTGAGTCTCCCGAGGCGTCGCCGTCGCTGGTGCTGGCCCATGGCTTCGCGAGCTCTTCGCCGCTACAGATCGTCCTTCTGCGCCTCGATGGCGCGCCCGACGCGGCGGGAAAGGCCCTCCGCGAGACCCTGCGCAAGACCTTCGTGCCCTACCGCGTGATGGTCGACGTGCCAGCCTCCCAGGTCTCGAAAATGCGCCCCCTCCTACCCCTCCTCGAGGGCAAGCGGCCGCTCGGTGGCAAGAGCACCGCCTTTGTCTGCTGTGGAGGATCCTGCAAGCGCCCCACCAGCGACGCAGCGGTCTTCGCCAAGCAGCTCCAAGGAAGCTGCGGTCGGAAGCGGTAACGTCAGCGGCGCCTCTTATCGTGTTAAGATCACCCCCACGCTGATGAGCACCCCTACCACTTCCTCCCGTCGCCGGACACAGCACTGCCGGCCGCCTTCGAGGCCTCAGAACGTTCGCCGTACCACCCGTATGGCTCATGTCTTCGGCTAGAGCGCGCCAGCTCAGCACCCAGCTCGGTCCCGATTGTGTGGGGAAGCTCTTAGCCCGGACCGAGCGAGGCGACGCCATTCGAGCCAAGATCGCGGAGCGAAAACGCAGCCATCGTGGCGCGACAGCGAGGTTGAGCGACAAGGAGGTCGGTTTGAAGGGCTGGTCGCGACGGGAGGGCTAGATCAACAGGCTGCTAACGTAGGTGCGCGACCTGAGCACCAAACACGCGCTCCAGATCCAGCAGCAGGTCATCCGTCGGCTCGACGCAGAAGCGCTCCGAGAGCTGCAAGAGCGTCTTTGATCGCTTCGGGATCGTCAACTCGACAATCAGCGGGCAGTCTCCACGATAGCGGCGTAGCACGTCTTTGAGCTGCTCGACCTGCTCGTCCTGCACCAGGTCGGCGCTGAGGCTGAGGCGGACCTCGCTGGTCTTACGCGTGCGAAGCTCAGCCAAGGCATGCGCCTCGTTCATCTGCAGCCGCGGCTCGACGTTCTCGCCCTCGCCCTCGAACTTCAGCCGCCCGGTGACCAGCAGCGGCTCGTCAGCCTTCAGCGTCTCCTCGAACTGCTCGAAGGCGCGAGAGAAGCAGACCACCTCGACCTGCCCCTCGAGGTCTTCGAGCTGAAAGATCGCCATCCGCCCCTTGCCGCTCTTCAGCGGACGCTCGCGGTAGGCGGCGATGATCCCCCCGACCGAGACGTCGCGCCCCGGCGGCAGGTCGCCGAGCTTCACCGTGCTGGCGCTGGCGTGGCGGCGCAGGTCGTCGACCCAGCGGTCGAGCGGGTGTCCGCTGACGTAGAAGCCGAGGTTCTCCTTCTCGAAGCTGAGGCGCACCTGGGGGGCCCAATCAGGGACGTCAGGGTACTCCTCGGTCGCGGCATCATCTTGCCCAGTCGCCGCGCTGGCCTCCTCGAGGAGGCCAAAGAGCGAGGTCTGCCCCGAGTCCCGATCACGCTGCGTCACCGCGGCGCGCTCCTGCGCTGTGTCGAGGGCGGCCATCAGCTGCGCGCGGGTGACCGACAGCCTCTCGGCGATGTTGTCATAGGCGCCGCTCTTGATCAGCGCCTCGACCACCCGCTTGTTCACCCGCCGCCCGTCGACGCGCTCGCAGAAGTCGAAGATGCCCTCAAAGTGGCCCTCCTGCCGGCCCTCGATAATTGCCTCCACGGCCCCTTCACCGACGTTCTTCACCGCGCCCATGCCGAAGCGGATGGCCTTCACCGGCTCCTTTCGCTCCTCCATCGCCGCACGCACCACGGTGAAGTCGGCCTCCGACTCGTTGACGTCGGGGCGCAGCACGGGGATGCCCATCGCCTTGGTCTCGGCGATGTACTTCGACAGAGCGTCCGTGTTGTCCTTGTCGCAGGTCAGCACGGCCGCCATGAACTCTGGCGGGAAATGCGCCTTGAGGTAGGCCGTCTGATAGGTGATCAGCGCATAGGCGACAGAATGCGATTTATTGAAGCCGTAGCCGGCAAACATCGCCATCAGGTCGAAGACTCGCTCAGCGAGGGCGGCGTCGACCTCACGCTCGGCGGCGCCCTCGAGGAAGAGCCTCTTCTGCTTGACCATCTCCTCTTCTTTTTTCTTGCCCATCGCGCGGCGGAGGAGATCGGCTTGCCCCAAGGAGTAACCGGCGAGCGCGCTGGAGATCTGCATCACCTGCTCTTGATAGACGATAACGCCATAGGTCTCCTTGAGGATCTTCTCCAGCTGCGGGTGCATGTAGTCGACCTCTTTGCGCCCATGCTTGCGCTCGATGAAGTCGTCGACCATGCCTCCCTTCAGCGGACCAGGACGATAGAGCGCCACCGCCGCGACGATATCCTCGAAGCAGTCCGGGAGGAGCTTCTTCAAGAGCTCCTTGAAGCCCGAGGACTCGAGCTGGAACACGCCAGTGGTGTTCCCCGCCTGGATCATCTCGAAGGTCGCCTTATCGTCCATCGGGATGCTTCGTAGATCGAAGCCCGGGTTGTCACGCTTAGCCAGCCGCTCCGCGTGGGAGAGCACGGTCAGCGTCTTGAGGCCGAGGAAGTCGAACTTGACCAGCCCCGCCTCCTCGACCTCGTTTTTTGCGAACTGGGTCACGAGCTCGCCGTTCTGACCACGGACGCAAGGAACGTACTCCCACAGCGGCTTCTCGCCGATCACCAACCCCGCCGCGTGGGTACCCCAGTGGCGGTTCAAGCCCTCGAGGGAGGAGGCGATGTCTAGCAGCTGGGCGACCTTGTCGTCGGCCTGGGCCAGCTCCTCGAGCTTTGGCTCCTGCTGCCGCGCCTCGGGGATGCTCACGCTCTTGCCCGCGATGGGCTCGGGGATCAGCTTCGCGACGCGGTCGGCGTCGGCGAAGGACATGCCTAGCGCCCGCGCCACGTCGCGGGTCACGCCGCGCGCCTTGAGCTGGTGCATCGTCACGATCTGGCCGCAGTTATCGTGACCGTACTTCTCCGTAACGTATTTGATCACCTCATCGCGGCGGTGCATGCAGAAGTCGATATCGAAGTCCGGCATACTGACGCGCTCGGGGTTGAGGAAGCGCTCGAAGAGCAGGTTATAGGGCAAGGGATCGACGTCGGTGATCCGCAGCGAGTAGGCCACGAGTGAGCCGGCGCCGCTGCCGCGCCCCGGACCTACCGGGATATGCTGTTGCTTGGCGTAGTTGATGAAGTCCCAGACGATCAGGAAGTAGCCAGGGAAGCCCATCGACTTGATCACCTCGAGCTCATGCTCCAGGCGCGCCTTGTAGACCTGCTTGTCGACCGTACGCCCGAGGGCCGCCGCCTCGGCGAAGCGCCGCTCGAGCCCCTCGCGAGCCTGCAGCGCGAGGAACGACTCGAGGTCGTGCCCCTCTGGGACCTTGTAGTTAGGCAGGTAGGTCTGCCCGAGGTCGAGGGTGACGTCGCACATGTTGGCGATCGTGATCGTGTTCTCGAGCGCCTCTGGTACGTGGTGAAAGGCCTGCTCCATCTCCTGTGGACTCTTGACGTAGTACTCGTCGATCTCGTGCTTGAGCCGGTCCTTGTCGGAGACCTGCTTGCCCATCTGCACACACATCAAGCAGTCATGGGCCACCGCGTCTTTGCGCTCGAGGTAGTGACAGTCGTTGGTCGCCACCAGCGGGATGGAGAGCTTCGCCCCCAGCTTGATCAGCCGCTCGTTGAGCTCCTCCTGCTCGGTCAGCCCATTGGGCTGCAGCTCGAGGTAGAAGCTGTCGGGCTCGAAGATCGTCTTGTACTCGCTGACCACCTCTTCCATCGCCGCCGACCCGCGGTTGAAGAGCGCCTGCGCTGCCTCCCCTCCAAGGCAAGCGGTGGTACCGATCAGCCCGTTGGAGTGCTCGCGGAGCAGCGCCTTGTCGATCCGCGGCGTGTAGTAGAAGCCCTCGATGTAGCCCATGCTGACCAGGTAGGTCAGGTTTCGATAGCCTTGCTCGTTTTTGGCCAACAAGATGAAATGGAACGAGCGCCGCTCGCTGCGATCGTTGCGATCGCGGTCGGTGATGTAGACCTCACAGCCGAAGATCGGCTTGATGTCGGCCTTTCGCGCGCTCTTGTAGAAGTCGAGCGCCCCAAACATATTGCCGTGATCGGTCAGCGCCACCGAGCTCATGCCGTACTCATGGAGCCGTGGATAGAGGTCATTGAGGCGGATCGCGCCGTCGAGCAGGCTGTACTGGCTGTGTAGGTGAAGGTGCGTAAAGCTCTGGGTGCTCAAGGTGGGAACCTTTCCTCGAGAGTCTGGCTCATCGTCAGGGCGCGACTCGGCTCGCGTGATGTCGGATCATGGAACCCACGAGGCAGCTGTCAAGCGCTCACGAGGTGAAGCCCCGGCCCCCTCTTCGTCTCGACCCAAGAGCCCCCCACACCTTCGGGACCGAGCCAGGTGCTGAGCCGCCGCGCCGATGTCGTAGCCGAAGACATGAGCCCTACCGGTGGTACGGCGAACGTTCTGACGTATGGAGAGCGGCCGGCAGCGCTGTGCCCGGCGACGAAAGGACCGTGTGGGGGTGCTCCCAAGGCTCACTGGTCGCATGGATAGACCCGTGATATTCTTGGTATTGACTTCGTGCCAATGACCATCGTCCGTCCCCAACCTCCCAGAGATCGTGTTCGAGTGACGCTCGTCTTGGCGCTGCTGCTCGCCTCCGCAGCCAGCTGCAGCAACGGTGACCCCATCCGCGGTGAAGGGGGAGTCGAAGGGCGGGTGCTACGCTTCCTCTCGGTCGGCCCCGATGTTGGGCTCAAGCCGGGACAGACCCGTGTCCTCACCGTCGGCTTTGAGGGCGCCAACGGCGGCGCGCTGGCCAGCGAGGCCCTGAGCTTCGCGTTCTATGGTGATCCTCGCGGGAGCACCCTCTCGACCGATCTCGCGACGACGGACAGCAACGGCCACGCCCAGGTCGAGCTCCGCGCGGGAGCCAGGGAGACAGCCTTCGAGGTGCGCGTCAGCGCCGACGGCGCCGAGCCGCTCGCCTTCGCCGTGCAGATTAGCAAGGTTGGCTTCGCGACGATCACCCTCTCGCTGCGGTACAAGGGCGCGCTGCTCAATGATGACCAGCTCGCGACGGTCAACCTCCGGTTGTTCGCGGGAGCGCCCTGCGCCGAGCTCAGCGCGAGCGACGCCACCACTCCCTTACGCCAGCGCAGCGTGAGCGGCCTCGCGCCCTCGGTCTCCTTCGCCGCGCTACCGATCGACCGCGATCACACGGTGCATACGGTGGCCTTCGACAGCGCGAACAAGCTGCGCGCCTGGTCATGCCTGGAGGTCCCCAAGGCGCTGCTCGAGGAGGCGCAGGCGCTCCACCTGGAGCAAGCGCTGGACGACGCCTCCCCGCTGGTAGACGGCCGCTACGCGCTCGTCAGCGTGCTGCAGCTGCCCAAGGCAAACCGCCCCCTCGCCGCGGCCCTGGCGCCCTGGAGCGAGCTCTCGCGCTGCCCCTACGCGCCAGCTCAGCAGCTGCTCGACTGCGCCCTCGACGCCCGCGACGGCGGCGATCCACTAGACTGCGTGATCGAGGCCCCGTCGGTCGAGACTCAGGCGCTGATCGCAGAGCGCGGCTTGCTCTCGGGAGGCTGCCGTGGGCCGCTGTCCGCTGGCGGCGGCCCCTCGATCGACGCTCGCCTGGCCGAGGCGCTGAGCACGCGAGGCAAGAGCGCGCTCGACGCGCTGGCGGCTCTCCATACCGACGCCCCAGCGGCGCTGAGCAAGATCGAGGTCAAGAGCAAGCTGGTCCTTGGCGCCACCGACGCTGCTGGGCAAACCGTGGCGAGCCATCGGCTCCTCGAGGTCAGCTTCGCGACGAAAACGAAGCGCGCACGGTACAAGCTCAGCGCGTTCCCCCTCGCCGCCCCACAGGGCGCCAGCGCGATCAAGGCGACCGTCTCGGGGTGGCAGCTCGAGCTCGCACCTCACGACCTCAGCCTCCGCGCGGGGCTCTTGCTGCGCGCAGCCCTTGGCGATCTGCTGCTCGTCCCCCGGCAGCTTCCTGCGAGCTCGAAAGAGCTCGTCGTTCACCTTGCCAAGCTGGTCGAGGTAGGCAGCGGCGCGACCAAGAGGCAAGGCTGCGAGGCGATCAGCGCGATCGCCTGTGACCTCGCTCGGCTCCCCCAGGGCTGCCTCAGCCAGGCCTGCCCGGCTGGATTGGTCGCCTTCGCTGCGCGCTTGGACGCGGGCTTCACCGCGCTGGACGACCACCCCTTCGCCGATCTCGAGCTCGGCGGAAAAGCCCTCATCGATGACGGCGACGGCAGGCTTCGCGTCGATAGGCTAGGCGCAGACGCCAACGCAGGCGGCGCCCCGGGCCGTTGGACCACCGCCGAGCTGCAGCTGGCCAGCGAGGCGCTGACCGTCAAGGAGGCGACGTTCACCGGCCGCCTGGCGTCCGGCAACTAAGAGCACCCCTATGCATTCGGGACCGAGCCGGGTGCTAAGCTTGCCGAGCCGGTCTCGTAGCCGAAGACATGAGCCATACCGGTGGTTACCGATGGTGTGGCGAGCTCTCTGAGGGCTAGAGAGCAGCAGGCCGCGCTGTGCCCAGCGGCCAGAGGAGTCTGTGGGGTGCTGTTATGACGTGACCGATCGCTGGCCCTGGACTCCGCTGGCCTCGTCGCTCGTCGGTCCAATACCACCCGTATCTTCCTCGCGCCTCATCGCTTCAGCGTCACACCAACCCGGCCATAGACGTGCGGGTCGGAGCTGGGCATGTAGCTGGCGAAGGTGTCAGTGAACGATCGGCGGTTGGCGGCGGCGGCGACCTCGAGACCACCGAAGACGCTCAGCCAGTCTGTGATCGGCACCGACATCGTCGCGCCGAGCATCAGCCGTACGCTGGTGAAGCGCTTGCGCACCTTGGCAGACGTCAAATCGTCGGGGGGGACGCGGCAGGCGTCGACCTCGTTTTCGCTGGAGTTCTCTGGGCAGAGCCGGTCGGTGTAGATCGACAGCAGCGCGTGGGCGCTGACGTTGAACCTGCGCTTGTACTGCCAGGTGCCGATCGCGCCGAAGTCGACGTGGAAGGTGTTGCGTGACTTCGGTCCCCCGCCGCCTCCGAGGGCGAGCACGGCGGCCAGCGAGAACGGCGCCGCGCGTAGTAGCCGAGCGCGGAGCCGCAGATCGACCTCGGTGACGACGAAGTACGTCCGCAGCGCGACACCGGCGTCCATGCCGACTCGACCGAGGTCGAACAGCCCAGTGGTCAGGCGAGCCTCCAGCAGATGAGGGAAACCAACCGAGACGTCACCGACGACATAGGCTGGGGCGACCAATCGCGCGCTATGTGCGTTCATCAACCGCGTATCTTCGTCGTCCTCGGTAGGACGGCTGGTGGGCTTGCTCGTCGGCTGCGACGCCGCTAGGCTCGTCGGCTGAGACGCGCCCCCCGGGGTCAGCTTGGCGGTCAGCGCTGCGATCGTGCCGGCCTTCACCTCCACCGTCTCGAGGTGCTCGGCGAAGCCCTTCTTCCGCACGGTCACCACATGGGGCCCGACGACGACCTGTGGTCTCAGCAGCGGCGTCTTGCCGACGAAACGGCCATCGATGAAGACCAGCGCCTGGGGTTGGTTAGAGGTGACGCGCAACCCACCCGTCGCTGGCGCCGCTCTCTGCGCTTTCAGCTCGAGCTTCAGCGTAAACAGCTTCCCCTGGGTGAGCTCCACCGTGCGCTGCACGCTGGTATGGCCCGCTAGGCGCCCCTCGACGAGGTGCTTTCCGGCCTTGAGGTTGGTCAGGCTCAGCGGGGCCAGCCCCTTCTTCTCGCCGTTGACCCAGACCTCGACGGCCGCGGGCTCGCTGACGATCTTCAGCTCGGTGGTGGGCTTCAAGCGCAGCGTCACCTTGGTGGTCTTGCCCGCGGTGACCGTGGCCGAGGACTCCTTGGGGGCGTACCCCTTGGCCTGGACCCTGACACGATGCGTCCCCGGCTTCAGCTGCTCGACCAGCGCCGGCACCTTCCCAGCGCTCTTGCCATCGACGAGGACCTCGGCGTCGAGGACGTCACTGGCGACGAGCAAGGCGCCGGTGGTGGGCGCGACCGTGGTGGAGATGAGCTTGACCTTCAGCGTTGACGGCGTGTCGGCCTTGACGTCCAGCCACTGCCGCCAGGTGCGATAGCCCGGGCGCTCGACCTCCACGAGGTAGCGCCCCACGCGCAACCTCAGACGGGTTGGCACGGCGCCCACTGCCTTGCCGTTGATCGTAACCATGGAGCCAGGCAGGGCGGAGCCGGTGTCGCTCTGGATCGTGACCATCGCGCTGGCCACTGGCGCCTCGGCCGGGGCCTTGGCGGGCGCCTCGGCCGGGGCCTTGGCGGGCGCCTTGGCCGGGGCCTTGGCGGGCGCCTTGGCCGGGGGCGTCTGGGCGCGGGCGCGAGGCGCAACCAGACAAGCGAGCAGAAGAAGGGGAATAAGCGTTCGCGGCATTGGCATCCCTCGTGACATGAGCGACGAGTACATCGTGTGATACGCCAGTCATGACAGACCTCGGCCCCTCTGTCATGTCTAGAGCGCTGATCCGCTTACCGGACCGAGCTGCGCGAAGGATGCGGAATCACAGCGTAGGAGCGAGAAGGGCGCCTGCTGGTAGCACGCAACCGACGAGCGACAACCGCTGTG
>PDPC01000098.1 GCA_002747355.1 Pseudomonadota bacterium
CCGGGGCCTTCGGCCAATCAGTCGCCTGCCGAGGCGTCCTGATCGACGGCGTCCGGCGAGGCCGCGGCGTTGTCAGCGCCGCCGTCTGCATCATCGACAGCCCCATCGCGAACCTTCACCAAGCTCCCGTCGAGCGCGTAGAAGCAGCCCGAGAGAGCTAGCGCAGCGAGGCAGGCAAAGACGACGGCGAGCAGCCGGCGCATGAAGGTAGGTACCATCTAAAACGTCCCTCGCAGCCCCACTCCGACGACCAGCTCTCGCTCTTTACCTCGCGCCGACGAGCCCTTGAAGTCAGTGAAGAAGAAGAGGGTCGTCGTCCCCGCCGCGGCGGCCAGGGTCGCGGCCCAGAGGATGTTGGCGACCAACCGCCGGTCCTGCGCCGTCGTGTAGCCGTCGCGGGTCGGCGTCGACTCGTAGTCGTCCTTCGCCGACAAGGCGCGTAGCCCAGCCACGGTGGCCGCCGCCGCGAGACCTGCGGTGGCCGCCGCCGAGACCCAGAACCAAGCCTGCCCGACGCCGCGGCTGCGAGCCTTCGGCAAGGGCGGCCGACTCTTGCGCGGGCCGCGCTCGTCACGGTCGACCTTCCGTGTGGACAAGGGAGCGGGCTGGAGCGTGATGATCCGCAGCTCGCCGCCGCGGGTGGTCAGCGTCGTGCTCGCGGGGCTGGCCCCCATCCGCCGCACCTCGATGGTCCGCCGCCCAGGGTTGAGCGGCACCCGCTTGGGCACCTCCCCGACGCGCTTGCCGTCGACGTAGATCGCGCCGCCGCCCGGCGCCCGCACGTCGACATAGCTGATCCGCGCCTGCACCGCCTTCAACGCGCGCTCGACTCGACGCCGCGTCCGTCGGCGCCGCTTGCCCCCCTCGGCGAGGCAGCGCCGGTAGTGCCTCGCGGCGTTGATCATGTCGACGAGCCGCTCGTGTGCGCGAGCGATATTGCATTGCATCAGGTAGTGGGGGTGGAGCTTGTATGCCTGCTCGAAGGCCTCGAGCGCGCCAAGGTAGTCGCGGTCGCTGAAAGCCGCCTTACCGCGCTGATAGGCCTTGGCCGCCAACCGTTGCTTCGGCGTAACCTTCCGGGCCGCTGGTGCACGACGTCGTCGTCGACGTCGTCGTCGTTGTGCGGTCGCGTCTCCAGCCCACACGCCGAGCAGCAGCAGCGTTAGACCATAGACCAAGAGGCGCCGCGCCGACCTCCGGTGGAGGAGGGTGCCGATTATCGGGCGCAGGGACATCGAGCCTCAGCCTTCATAGGGGTCGCCGAATAGGTCGCTTTCTCGCTTCTTAGGGCGCCTGGTTTTCTTCGTCTTCTTCGTCTTCTTCTTCCGCTGCTTGGCGTCGGTCGCCTTGTGCTCGCCGGAGTCGCTCCCCTTGCCGGCGACCGAGGTATCTGCGGGGAGCTTCTCGAGAGCCAGCGTATGCTTGAACGTTCCGACCTCGGCCAAGGAGACCTCGAGCCGCTTGGTCGCGTAGCCTTCGGCGCTGACGCTTACAGCGAGCCTCGCCGCTCGGGGCTGGAAGGAGCCGCTGTAGGGGTTGCTAACCTCCTTGCCATCTACGACGATCCGCGCGCTCGTGGGGCTCGCGCCGATCGTTACTCGCACCTTCGTTGGTGGTAGAGGATCCGGCCGTAGCTTGGGCGCGGGCGCCGAGACGTTTGATGGCTCGCCCGCCAGCACATCGAAGAGATAGGCGCCAAGACCTCCCACACCCACCAGCACGAGCAGCCCGATCGCGGCCCCGATCAGCCGCTGTCGTCTCCGTTGACGCCTCGCCGCCTCAAACTTCGCGACGCTCACCGTCGCGCCGCCCATCGTCAGCGAGGGCATGCTGCCGATATCGACCTCTTGCGAGATATCGGTCATCCCCTCCGCTCGTTGCAGCAAAGCGCGCTTCTCCGCGATGCGATCAGAAAAGACCGAACGCATCAGCTGGCCTATCGCGCTCGGCAGCAGCGGTGACCCCTGCTCCATCACGAAGGCCTCGAGCGCACCCTGCATCTCTTCGGCGCTCTCATAGCGTTCGGAGGGATCCCGATTGAGCGCCTTCAAGACGATCCGCTCGAGCGTAGGCGGATAATGCGGTACCAGAACCGAAGGTGGGACGATATCGGCGTGGAGAACCTTGGAGACCGTGGCGGCCTCGTTTGGAGCTTTGAAGAGCCGATAGCGTGTCGTGATCTCATAGAGCACGATACCGAGGGCGAAGATGTCGGAGCGACGGTCGACCATCTCCATCCGCGCCTGCTCGGGAGACATATAGGCGAACTTGCCCTTCACCGTGCCGGCGGTGGTCGTATGGAGGTTGCCGCGGGCGCGGGCGACGCCGAAGTCGACGACCTTCACTACCCCCTCGTAGCTGATCAGGATGTTGTGTGGGGAGACGTCCCGGTGAACGACGCCGAGGGGCTCTCCCGTGTTGTTGCGCAGCTCGTGGGCCGCGTGGAGCCCGGCGGCGGCCTGCGCGACGATCCGCGCGCAGACCGGATGCGGCGGCTGAGCGCGACGGATCAGCGCCGTCAAGCTCTCCCCGTCGACAAACTCCATCGCGATGAAGGGCGCGGGATCCGCGCCGAACTCGATCACCTGAGCAACGTTGGGGTGGCTGATCCGAGCCGCCAGCTGCGCCTCGTCGATGAACATCTGCAGAAACTCGGCGTCCTCTATCAGGTGCTCATGAATGCGCTTGATCGCGACGTGTTTCTCGAAGCGCTCGCCGCTGGCGAAGCGGGCGAGGTAGAGCGTAGCCATGCCACCGCTGGCCAGCTTGCAGAGCATCCGGTAGCGCCCGAAGCGGCGCTGGTCGGAAGGCAAGATGTTCAGTGCTGGCACGTTCATGGAGGAAACCTCAGCGCAGCCTCGACGTTGTGGCCGCGACCAAAAAGACCCATCGTCGAGGATACCAGCAGCTGACGCACGACAGCAACCGAGGGACCGAGGGACTGGAAAAGACGCCCTCGTGACGGACGCGGTCGCTCGAATGACCGCCTCCGAAAAAAAAGGTGGTGCGCCAAGTCATCGGGATTAACTGCTGTTTGCCGGCCAATGCGGCAGCCGCCTTTACAAGCAGCTGGGCAGCCACTAGATCCACGCTCAGAGGCCAAGCGAAATGTGTGCGACGCTCACATACGGCGCGGGCCGACGCCCCCACCCTGTCCTGATCGCGGCGTTCGCGCTGTGTGTGGGCGCCGTCGTCGCGACACCGACGCCGGCACGCGCGGGGTACCTGGAGCTCGTCGATCGAGCGCCGGTGTCGGTCAGCGAGACGATCCGAGGGCTCGTGATGCGCCTTGCCCTGGCGCTCGAGCCTGATCCGCCGGCGGAGCCCCCCACACCCCACGGCACACGGGAAGTCTTCGCCGCGACGCAGCATGGCCCCTTCGACGACGCGATCCTCGACGCGGCCAAGCGCTGGCAGCTGGATCCATTCCTCCTCAAGGGTCTGCTTGCCAACGAGTCACGGCTGGATCCCGTGCGCTACGGGAAGCGCCGCTACGCCGATCGCAACGGGTCAAAGGTGCTGGTCGCCGGTGGCGCCATGGGCATCGCCCAGTTCACCGGCGCCGGGATCCGCGCGGTCAACGAGCTGCGTCGAAAACGACAGCGCAAGGGCGAGAAGGTGCTCTTCTTCGACACCGAGCAGAGCTTTATACCGCAGCGCGCGATCGCCGCGGCCGCGGAGCTGCTGGCCCACCTGGTCAAGAGCTACGGACGCGACGGCGGCATAACCGCCTACAACTCGGGCTGTATCGGTGGGCTCGCGGTCTATCGCTATGGCTTCTACCGCGCGCGTCGCGAGGGCCGGCTCAGCCGCATCGGGATCTACGAGATACAAGGGTATCGCTTCTTGCTCAACGTACTGCGCAAGGCCAACTGGTATCGCAAACAGGCTGGTCTCTCCGAGCTCCTCGCCCCCGACGCTGATCGCCCCGACAGCCGCCGCTTCGCCAACTCGTCGGTGCAAACCCCGCTCGGCTAGCACGGGTGTTCTAGAGCGCTGATCCGCTTAACGGACCGAGCGGCGCGAAGGATGCGGAATCACGGCATAGGAGCGTTCAGCGCGCCTGCTGGTAGCATCCAACCGACGAGCGACAACCGCTGCGGTGTCGCAGACCAGCGCGGCGGGAGGGAAGCGGGTCAGCGCTCTAGTAGCAGCCTGCCGATCGAGCCCTCCCGTCGCGACGCGTGCTCTTCGAAGAGAGCTCGCTGTCGCTCAAGATCGCCGTGGCACCACGATGGCTGCGTTTTCGCTCCGCGAGCGTCGCTCGAATGGCTGCGTCTTCGCTCCGCGAGCGTCGCTCGGATGGCGTCGCCTCGCTCCTACGTCCTGCGACTCAGTTGAGGAATGTGGACTGGGTCAGGGCGAAGGCGGGGATCTCGGCCCGGAAGCGTGCCCCCTCCGCGTCGACGAAGTGGTAATAACCACGCATCGCCCCAGCCTTGGTGGTCAGCGGACAACCGCTGCTGTAGGTGAAGCTCTCGCCTGGCTCGAGCAGCGGCTGCTCACCAACCACCCCAGGCCCCTCGACCTCCTCCTCGTTGCCATCCGCGTCGGTGATGATCCAGTGGCGCGCGAGCAGCTGACACGCCTGCTCACCGCGGTTGGTGATGGTCACCTGGTAGGCAAAGAAGTAGAAACCGCGGGACGGTTCGGAGCGCTCCGCGAGATAGCGCGTCTGGACGTCGATGTCGATGTGGTGATGGTCGCTCACGGCGCGTCACCTATCACCAGCGCCGACCGCGGTCAAGCGGCGACGCGAGAGGGAGAAGGATCCTTGACGGCCAGCGACTCTCTGACGCACAGTTCGTCGTCGTGTCGTGTCATAGGATGAGGCTAGTCTATGGGCAGGCTGGCGCCCTGATGGCCGACCAGCGCAGATGTAAGGTGTTGTAGCAGATGACCTCATCCTCCTCAGAGACCTCCCTCGGCAAGAAGCGCAGTCGAGGGCTTTGGCTCGTGCTGATCGCGGTCTTTGGTGTGTCGACGGTGCTCGGCGTGATGGCCTTCGCGCGCTACCGCACCTCGGAGAAGTACATCAAGGCGGCGCTGGCGACAATGAAGCTGCGCGGGCAAACCCTGAAGGTTGAGCAATGCGTCGACGAGATCCTCGCCTGGCGGAAGCGCTGTGAGGCGATGGCGGGCCTCTGCCAAGCGGCCGTGTCGCGCCTGATGGGCGTCTGTTTTCGGGCCGCCGACCGCAGCACCTACTGCCGAGGCCTAAAGGTCAGCACCAGCGACACCCGCTTTGGCTTCAACGCGTGTAAAGCCCGCGGCGTCAAGCGCCATGCCAAGAAGGCCTGCGCCGGGATGTACAGGGTGATCGACTCGCATTGTCACGCCCTGAGGAAACCAGGGTCAGCTGGCGAGAAGCCCAAGACGATCCCCCCTTCAGCGACTGCCAGAAAGGCGACGCCCTAACCGCCCGACGCGAGGACGACGCAGCGTGTCGACAGGCCGATACTCTTCATCTGCCGCTCCGTACTTTCCTGTGTGCACCCGCGCGCAGGGGTCGAAGGCTCGAGGCTCGCCCCAAGGTGAGAGAGAGCTGAGTGAGGGTGAGAGACACGTTGGCATACGGTTGACAGAGACGAACGAGGCGATGGCGCGACGCGGGATGTGGGAACCAAAGGTGTTGTGGGAACCAAAGGTGTTGATGCGCTCTCCGGCTGCCTCGTCGACGGACACTCGCTTCGGCGTGGAAGGCGCGCGACCGCTCATGGCGCGTCTGTCCGACTATGTTGCGCTGACCAAGCCCAACATCGTCGTGATGTGCCTGACCATGACCGCGGCGGGGATGTGGCTCGCCCCTGGATCCATCAGCGGGTTGACCGTCGCGTGGACGCTCCTCGGCACAGCGCTCGCCATCGGCGCCGCCAACGCGCTGAACATGCTCCTCGAGCGCGACATCGACGCCAAGATGAGCCGCACCAAGACCCGCCCGCTGCCCGCCGGCCGGCTCAGCCCTCGCGCGGCAGCGATCTTTGGTGGCGCCTGTGGGGTCGCGTCGATCGCGATCCTTTGGCCACTCGTCAACGTCGCCACGGCCCTGCTGGCCGCCTTCGCCATGGTCAGCTACATCTGGGTCTACACGCCGCTGAAGCGCCGCACGCCTTGGGCCATGCACATCGGCACCATCCCCGGCGCGATGCCACCGCTGCTCGGCTGGACCGCCGTCACCGCCTCGATCGAGGCACCGGGCGTCGCGCTCTTCGCGATCCTCGTGCTCTGGCAGGTGCCTCATTTCATCGCTATCGCGATCTACCGCAAAGCGGACTACGCCCGCGGTGGCGTAAAGGTCTTGCCCGTGGTCCGTGGCGAACGGGTCGCTCGTCGCCACGCCCTGATCGCCGCCGCCCTGCTCGTGCCAGCCAGCTTGGCCTTGTTGCCTCTCGGTGTGGTCGGCTGGGCCTACGCGATCCCGGTGGTCGCCGGTGGCCTCTTCTTTCTTGGCGTCGGGCTCTGGCGCATGACCGCGCAAGGGGGGCTCAAGGGCGCCCGCCAGTTCTTCTTCGCCTCGCTGATCTTCCTCCCTGCGCTCGGGGTCGGGCTGATGGCCAACCTCCTAGCGCAGGCTCTGGGCGCGAGCTGAGGCGTCATGATCAGCGCCGCGGTTGAGACCCCAACCCAGCGAGAGCGAGGTCCTGAGCGACCCGCGCTCGAGCTGCGTCAGCTGAGTCATCGCTACGGTAAGCGCCTCGCCCTAGACAAGCTGGACCTGCGCGTGTCTCCCGGCTCCGTCGTGGGCCTCTTGGGGCCCAACGGCAGCGGCAAGTCGACCGCCCTCTCGATCATCGCCGGCCTGCTGCCCTTACAAGAGGGGGAGGTGCTGCTTCACGGCCAGCCACTGCACAGACTCGGCGCGCGAGGGCGAGCCCTCGTAGGCGTCGTGTTTCAGCAACCCAGCCTCGACGCCAAGCTCACTGCGCGACAAAACCTCAATCTTTACGCAATGATACATGGACTCCAGGGCAAGCGAGCCGCCACGGCGGTCGACGCTCAGCTCGCGGCAGCGGAGCTCGAAGGGCGCGCAGACGATCCGGTCAAGACCTTCTCCGGAGGCATGCGCAGGCGGCTCGACATCGCACGGGCGCTGTTGCCAACCCCCCCCCTGCTCCTGCTCGACGAGCCCACCGCGGGCCTCGACGAGGTCTCCTTTCGCCAGCTCTGGCGACAGCTCGAGACCCTCCGCAAAAAGGGCCAGGTGACGATTCTCCTGTCCACCCACCGCCCCGACGAGGCCGAGCGCTGTGACCTCCTTGCGGTGCTCGCCGAGGGACGCCCTCAGGTCGTCGACACCCCCGAGGCGCTGCGGGCGCGGGTCGCTCACGACACCGTCGCGATCATCCCAGCGGATCCGCGTGAGGCCGAGCCCCTCCTCGATGAACTCAGGGACCATTTCAAGCTGCCTGGCCTGCTCAGCGGCAACGAGCTTGTCCTCGAGCATCCAGCCGGTCACGAGCTCATCCCGCGCGTGGTCGAGCGCTATCCAGGCCGCCTCGCCAGCGTCGCGCTGCGCCGCCCCACCGTCGGAGATGTCTTCCTCAAGATCACGGGCCAGACCCTAGATGGCGGGAACCCCGATGGCTGACGAGGTGCTGGTGCCATCCCCGTCCCTCGCCGTGCCGCGCGACTCTGCACCCAGAGTGTGGCAGCTCGAGCTTGGCTTGATCGCTGCGCTGTGGCAGCGCGACCTGCTGCACCTCGTGCGTGAGCGCTCTCGCTGGCTCGGGATCGTCGTCCAGCCGCTGCTCTTCTGGCTGATCCTCGGGGGCGGGATGCACGGCAGCTTCACCCTGCCCTCGCCGTCTGGCGCCGGGGTCAGCTATCTCCAGTTTCTTTACCCCGGCATCGTGTTGATGATCGTGCTCTTCGTGATGCTCTTCTCGACGATGAGCGTGATCGAGGACCGTCAATCGGGCTTCCTCCAGGCTGTGCTGGTGGCGCCCGGATCCCGCGCATCGATGGTGCTGGGCAAGCTCCTCGGCGTCACCACGTTGGCGCTGATCCAGGCGGGGCTCTTCCTCGCCATCGCCCCCCTCGCCGGCATCTCCCTCGCCAGCGCGAACTGGCCGCTGCTCATCACCAGCCTGCTCTTGACCAGCTTCGGCTTGGGCGGCGTGGCAGTCGCCATGGCTTGGGTCTCGCCCTCGGCGCAGGCCTACCACGCGATCATGGGTGTGCTGCTGCTCCCCCTCTGGGTGCTCTCTGGCGCGATGTTTCCTGGTGGCAGCGGTTGGGTCCGCGCGGTGATGATCGCCAACCCGCTGAGCTACGCTGTGGACGCCATGCGTCTCGCGCTCGGCGTCCCCGGCGCCCACAATCAGCCGATCCCCGCCCTCGGGGCGCTCGCTGGCTTCGCGCTGCTCGCCCTGGGGTTAGCGTTCTGGGCGACCCGGCGTCGCACGACGGCTCGGAGGCGACGATGAGCGAGCGCCAACGCCCCATCTACAAAAACCCCTGGCTCTGGTCCTTTCTCGCCGGAGCTGTGCTCCTGGCGGTGATCCGCCCGCTCTTTCGCAACGAGCCGCCTCCACCGCCGGTGCTCTGGCAGCTGCCCGCGTTCACCCTCATCGATCAGCGAGCCAAGCCACTCGGCAGCAAAGAGCTGCGCGGGAAGGTCTACGTCGCGTTCTTCTTCTTCTCACACTGCAAGTCGATCTGCCCCAAGCTGATGAAATCCATGGTGGGTCTACAGACCCGCTACGACCAGTGGAAGACAAAGGGCATCCGACTGATCGGCTTCAGCGTCGATCCGGAGAACGACCGCCCCGAGAAGCTCGCTGCCTTCATGCGGACGTATGGTGGGAAACCGACTCGGATCTCGCTGTTGACCAGCGCCGATGGCAACGAGGCGCCGCTCCGAGATCTGATCATCAAGGGCTTCAAGAGCCACGTCGGCAAACCTCAGAAGACGAGCGGAATGGTTGATATCGCGCACTCTGGAAAGGTCGCCCTGGTCGACCAGCAAGGTCGGCTGCGGGGCTACTTTGACACCAACGCCCGGGGCCTCGACGAGGTCTTCCACCGCTCGCTGCATGTATGGATGGAGGGTCGACGGCGCTGAGCTCAGCGTCTTCCGAAGCGTCGCACGAGACCAGCTGTAATAACCCGAAATGCTTTGTCATTACCAAACATGTAAAAAGCGCGCGCGGCGCGTCATTTTCGCGGAATACGGCTTGCAATCGCCATGGGTCGCTAGTACTTTTTCGGCGCCCAAGTTGCTGACGCACCATGTCAGACGCCAGCGTCCTCAGACGCTCTGGCTGGAGCGAGGTGCAGCGGGCGACGAGGAAGCCCTGTCTCCGAACACCACAGGGCACCGGCGGGAGGACGTAGTGGCGCTGTATATCCGCTCCGCATCCGAAGAGGCAGCATCTCCCAAGCCTGCCAGCCATCCTGCCCCTGCTTTTCCAGGTCAGAGAACGGCGCCTTGTGCGCCACGCTTTCAGAATTCGACGCCCCTGGCTTGTGCTGCCAGAAGGCGAAACGCGACCTTCGTCGCCAACACGATGAGGCCGAGGTAGCACCGTGGCAGTCATCTTTCCTCGATGGACGAATCGCATCCCGGCGGCGCTCGCCGTGGGCGGCGGGTTCGGTCTAGTCTTCGCCGTATCCTTCGTTTCGTATTACTTCTCTCCGAGGTATACCGACGTCGGCTACCAACCGCAGCAGCCCGTGGCCTTCAGCCACAAGCTCCACGCCGGCGAGCTTGGCATGGACTGTCGCTACTGCCACAACACCGTGGAACGCGCCGCCCACGCGGCCATCCCGCCCACGGAGACCTGCATGGGCTGCCATAAGGCGCTGATCTTGCCCAAGAGCGTCGCGCTGGCGCCGGTACGGATGAGCTGGAAGACGGGCAAGCCCATCTCCTGGGTGCGCGTCCACCAGCTGCCTGACTACGCGTACTTCAACCACAGCGTGCACCTCGCCGCGGGCGTCGGCTGCACCAGCTGCCACGGTCGAATCGACCAGATGGCGGTGGTGTCGATGCACGAGCCACTGAGCATGTCCTGGTGCCTCGACTGCCACCGAAACCCCAAGCCCCATCTGCGTCCCAAAGACCAGATCACCAACATGGGCTACGACCCGAAGAAGGCGGGCTACGACCCGGACAAGGATCCGGCGCGCAAGCGCAAGCTCCAACCGCCGCTGCACTGCTCGGGGTGCCACCGATGAGTACCAACGATCGCAACAACACAACGCAGGTCAAACCAGCTGAGGCGGAGCCGAAGGGGATCCCTCAGCCCAACCATGTCCGGAGCGTCGCGCTCCTCGAGGCCGCCACGCGAGCGCCGCAGGAAGCCGAGACCAAGCTCGACCCGTTTCGTGACGAGTTCCCCCACAAGAACATGGACGAGCTGATCGTCGAGCCCACCGATCGTCGAAACTTCATCGGGATCATGAGCGCCGGGATGGTGCTCGCTGGGTCCGCGACGCTCAGCGGCTGCCTGCGTAAGCCTCGAGAAAAGATCCTCCCCTACACCAAGCGCCCCGAGGACGTGATCCCGGGCAAGCCGCGCTACTTCGCGACCGCCGCTCAGCTCACGGGCACGGTGGTCGGCCTGCTGGTCGAGAGCCAGGAGGGTCGCCCGACGAAGATCGAGGGGAACCCACGACACCCCAACAGCCTGGGCAGCACCGACGCGTTCACACAGGCGTCGGTGCTCGACCTCTACGACCCCGCTCGGGTCTCCTCACCGCGGGTCGAGGGCAAGAAGCTGCCCTTCTCCCATATGGAGAAAAAGCTCGAGCGTCTGGCGGTCGAGCTCAAGAAAACCCGCGGCGAGGGGCTGGCCGTCGTCACGCGCGACCTCCGCTCGCCGGTGCTGATGCAGCTCCTCCAGCAGCTGAAGAGGACCCACCCCAAGGCCAAGATCTACCGCCACGACTCCGCCTACCCAGCCAACACCCTGGCGGGAATGGCGATGGTCGGCGAGAAGGGCAAGCGACCGGTCTACGACCTAGGCCGGGCCGATCGGATCTTGACCCTGGATCACGACTTCCTCGGACTCGAGGGCGACGTCCTGCGCAACGCTCGCCACTACACCTGGCGTCGACGCATCTCGAGCGAAAAGGATACGATGAACCGGCTCTACGCCGTTGAGCCGACCTTCTCACTCACCGGCAGCAACGCCGATCATCGCCTGCGCCTGGCGCCCTCGCAGATCGGCAGCTTCCTCGCGGACCTCTTGGGCTATATTCATAGCACCGGCGTCAACGCCCCGGCAGGTAGCGGGCCCCTCTTGGATCAGCTCAAGCGCGCCTACCTCGAGCGCGCCAATGGGCTCCCCTATCGCCGCTGGCTCAAGCCGCTCGCCAAAGACCTGCTGGCCCACCGGCGACGCGCCCTCGTGCTCGTTGGCGAGCGCCTGGCGCCGCGTGTCCACGCCTTGGGGCATCTGCTCAACACCATCCTCGAGAGCTACACCCGGACCGTCTCGCTGATGCCAAGCGCCGAGCTCCCGGCCGACGGCGACATCGTCGACCTGGCGCGAGAGATCACGGCGCAGCGAGTCAAGACGGTCTGCATGCTCGGTGTCAACCCCGTCTACGACGCGCCCGCGGATCTCAACGTCGCCAGGCTCCTGAGCACCGTGCCCAAGACCATCGCGCTCTCGCTGCTCGACAACGAGACGACCAAGGTCGCCAAGTGGGTCGTGCCCCAGAGCCATTACCTCGAGACCTGGGGTGAGCTGGTCGCGACCGACGGCACGCAGACGATCCAGCAGCCGCTGATCGCCCCGCTCTATTCGTCCTTCTCCGAGATCGAGCTGCTCGCCCGGCTCCTCGATCTCAAGGCGCGCGACGGCCACAAGCTCGTCCGCGGACGCTGGGCGAAGCTCTACAAGGACCCCGAATACCTCCGTATTACCTGGCGTCGATCGCTCCACGACGGCGTGAAGCGAGCGCGGCTCAAGGCCACCGCCCCGACGTTCAGCTGGGATAAGGTTGGCGCCGCCTGGGGCAAGCGGCCGCCCGCCCCCACCCCGCAGAAGCTCGAGCTGGTCTTCGCCCAAGACCCATCGGTCTACGATGGACGGATGAGCACCAACTCCTGGCTCCAGGAGACCCCCGATCCGATCACCAAGCTGACCTGGGATAACGCGCTGCTCGTGGGGGTCGCGACCGCAAAACGGCTCGAGCTCGAGAACGAAGCTCTGGTCGAGATCCAGAGCACGGCCAAAGGCGCCCATAC
>PDPC01000180.1 GCA_002747355.1 Pseudomonadota bacterium
CGCCGCCCTTCACCGTCAACGTCCAGGTCGATGGCGAGACCATCGCCCGAGCAAACCACAACGCCAACCGGGACACCGCCGCGAGATCCTTCTCGCCGGTGCCCGCATACTGAGGTCGGCCATGGGAATTGAGCTTGCCATGGTGCAACCGCCCCGATGCCTGCTGGTCAACGTGATCACGGGCGAGTCCATAGAGTGCCTGTTCAACCCGACGCAGCTCTCCGAGAAGGTGCAGGTCAACTGGAACCGCTTGTCCGTGCCCGGACTCTCGCACCAGATCCTGCAGTTCCAATCCACGGGCAACCGTCAGCTCTCGGGGGTGGAGTTCTATCTCGACCGCTTCTTCGCTGCCGAGCAGCCGGGCGATGTGGACATCCTGGCGTTTCGAGCCTTCATCCGAGCGCTGACCGTCCCTCCCGAAGGAACCGAGGGGGTGGCCGACACCGCACCGCCTCGGACGCTCTTCATCTGGCCCGAGGTGCTCACGGTCGAGGCCGTGGTCGCCGACGTGGAGTTCCAGTACCGGCAGCTCAGCGTCGAAGGCGAGGTGCTGGTCTACACTGCCACGGTGACCTTCGAGGAGATCCTCGACGCCCGGATCACCTCAGAAGAGCTGCGGGAGGAGGTGTAGCCATGCCCCCCCGCGTCGGTTCTCGCCACAGTTTCACGTTCGGTGTCCGCGATGACGCCGGCGTCCTGCACCTGACCGAGCGGGAGCCCTATCGGTTTCACGCCCACACCGACAACCGGACGCATGTCGTGGTCCAGGGCGACACGCTCTGGGATCTGGCGGGACGCTACTTCGCCTCGCTCCCAAGGGCCTGCGGCTTCTGGTGGGCCATCGCCGACTACCAGCCCGACGACCCGATCATCGATCCCACCCTAACGCTGGAACCCGGACGCACGCTCTTCATCCCCTCGCTGCGAGTGCTGACCGACGTAATCCTCGGCGAGGCCGGCAGGAGGACGCGCGGATGACGAACGCCATCATCGACCGCAGCGCCCCCGGCGTCCGCATCACGCTGCTCGGCGACGAACGAGCCGCTAGCGGAGAGCCCCTCGAGCTGGGCCAGCGCATCATCGGTTTTACCTTTGACGACGCCGAGCGCAAGGCCGACAAGCTCTCCTTGCAGCTTGACAACTTCGATCTGTCCCTCTTCGACCGCGAGGACCTGATGGGCGGCGCGACCCTGGAAGTGTCCTGGGGCTATCCGGGCAACATGTCGGTGCCGCGCCGGGTGGTGATCAAGAAGTTCAAGGGCTTCAACACGCTTACCGTCGAGGGCCAAGCCACCTCGGTCCTGATGAACCGCGAGTCCAAGACCCGGAACTGGGAGGACGTGACCCGCTCCGAGGTCGCCCGGCAGATCGCCGAGGAGCACGGCTACGAGGGCGAGTTTATCGACATCGAGGATTCCGAGGAGGTCTTCGACGTCATCAACCAGTCCGGTGAGACTGACGCCCGCTTTCTCAGACGCCTGGCCGCACGGGAGGAGTTCGAGTTCTACGTGGACGCCGGCGGCTTCCACTTCCACGAGCGCAGGCAGAGCGCCGCGCCCACGCACGTCTTCACCTGGTACGCCGATCCGGGGCGGGGCGATATCATCTCGGTGAACGTCGAGTCCGATCTGGTCAAGCGCGCCGGCCGCGTCACCGTGCGCGGTCGCGATCCCATGCGGCGCACCACCATCGAAAGCTCTACCAGCAACGAGACCGCGGACCGCTCGACCCTGGCCGAGGTGGTGGAAGTAGTAGACCCGGAGACGGGCAGCACCTCACTGGAGAATCGTAACGCCACCGCCAGCGTGCGGCCAACAGCAGCCAGCAACGAGGGACGCGCACGGCGGGAGTCCGCGGCCCGTCATCGACGCGCGGAACGGTCCACCATCAAGCTGTCGATGCGGGTCGTCGGCGACCCGACCTTGCACGCCAAGAGCATCGTGGAGGTGCGCGGCATCTCCGGGCTGCTGTCGGGCAAGTATTACGTCACCGAGGTTAAGCACGTCATCTCGTCCTCCGGATACACCTGCGATCTCAAGCTCACCCGCGACGGCAGCGGGCGAAGGGCACGTCAGGTCGCCCGCGAGCAGCGAGGCGAACGAAACACCAGCCGACCACGCCGAGACGGGGAGCTGACCCAAGTCGAGGCGGTCGATCCCGAGACCGGCGACACCCGCATCGAGTATCGGCGTGATGGTCGCCGCATCGGCTACGAGGACCCCGAGGCGGGTCAGACCACGGCTTTTCCGTGAAACGGAAAAACGGGGCGCGAGCCGTAGGCGAGTCCGAAGGACGGCACTGCCGAAGGCAGGCCGCAACGTGATGGAGTGAGCATGTCCCACCCTCAATTCGACGACGATATCGGCACCCACGATACCCGGCTCACCGGGATGTACGTGGGCTACGTGACCCACCGG
>PDPC01000181.1 GCA_002747355.1 Pseudomonadota bacterium
CCTGATCGGCGTGGCCGTGCATATCACCATGGCCGCGATCATCGTCGATGAGCGCCCTGCGCTGAAATCGATGGTCATCGGTTATGTCGATCGAGAGCACGCCGAGAGCCACGCCGAGAAGTGGGTGGCCGAGGTCGACCAAGGACACGCAGAAGACAAAGACGGGGTGAAGTCGTGATAGAGGGACAGAGCAACCCGAAGCCGTTCTGGAACCCCTATGTAGCTGGGACCTTCCTCGGCGCGGTGCTGCTGGTGAGCTTCGTGATCACCGGCAAGGGCCTCGGAGCCTCGGGGGCGGTCAAGCGGGTCAACGCGGTGGTGTTACACCGTGTGTCGCCGACCTGGGCCGAGGAGAACAAGAACATCGGCAAGTACTTCTCGCCGAAGCGCGGCCCGCTCAACAGCTGGATCGTCTTTCTGGCCATCGGCGTCGCCATCGGCGGGGCCGCGGGCGCCTTCACCGCTGGGCGCTTCAAGCCGGAGGTGACCCACGGCCCGCGCACCGATCGCAACATGCGGCTGGTGCTCGCGCTGATCGGCGGGGCGATCAGCGGCGTCGCGGCGCAGATCGCCAGAGGGTGTACCAGCGGCCAGGCGCTGACGGGGGGGGCGCAGCTGGCGTTGGGGAGCTGGGTCTTCATGTTTGCAGTCTTCGGCGGGGCCTATGGGGTGGCCTACTTCGTTCGCCGGCAGTGGATTTAGGAGGATGCGACGATGGAGGCTCCACTGATCCTCTCGACGAATATGAGCCACGGCGCCGAGATGACGCTGACCGTGCTGGTCGGCGCGGGCTTCGGCTTCGCCCTTGAGCGGGCCGGCTTCGGCACGGCGAAGAACCTGACCTCGATCTTCTACGGCCGCGACTTCCGTGTCATGCGCGTGATGTTCTCGGCGATTCTCACGGCGATGGTTGGGGTCTACTTCCTCGACCTCGCGGGCATCATGCCGCTGGGTAACATTGGCCTTTTACCAACCTATCTCTGGCCGCAGCTGGTCGGCGGCCTGCTGCTCGGCGCCGGCTTCATCATCGGCGGCTACTGCCCCGGGACCTCAATCGTGGCGACGATGAGCGGCAAGCTCGACGCCGTGGTCTTCATCCTCGGCGTCATCGTTGGCTCTGGCGCCTTCACCATCGCCTACGACGCCTTCGCCAGCTTTCATCAGACGGGGAAGATGGGCCGAGTGCTGCTTCATGAGTACTTCGGTCTCTCGTCGGCGGTGATGGTCTTCGCCGTGGCGGTGGTCGCGGTGGGGATGCTCTACACCGCGACGCGGATCGAGCGGATCGTCAACGCGCGCCTCGGCGGCGACGACGCGAAGGGGGGCGCGGCATGAGCTACACCCAACGCTTCGATGCCCGCGTCGGCGCGGGGCTGCTCGTCGCTCTCAGCGCGCTCTACCTGGTGCTCGGGATCAGCTCTGGCCACTCGGCGACCTCCCATATGCCGCCCGATCTCTCGGCGAAGAAGGCCTCCGTCGACGTCTACACGGCGCTGGCGCTGATGGCCAAGCAGGGCGAGAAGCTGGCGATCGTCGACGTGCGCCCAGCGGCGCAGCGCTCACGCTACAGCGTCCCCCACAGCGTCGCCGCCGACGCGGCGCCGGCGGCGGTCTTGGAGAAGACTGTGGGCAAGCCCTTGGCGTTGATCATCGGCGGCAAGGACGCCGCCACCGCGAAGCTCGTGGGCAAGATCAAACAGAGCAAGCCGCAGACGCGGGTTCACTTCCTGCGCGGCGGGGCGCGAGCTTGGTATCTGGCCCTCGAGCTGCCTGTTCCGCTCTTTTCGAGCAAGGAGCCACCCTTCGGCTACGACCAGGCGATGAGCACGATCAAGGCCTTCCTCGCGGGGAAGGCCGACGGTGAGCGCGCCGCCGTGGTCGCCGCGATCGGCAAGCTGAAGAGCCTCGGCTTCGCCCCCGATCTGCTGGCAGGCAAGAAGCCGAAGGCCGGCGGCAAGAAAAAGAAGATCAGCGGTGGCTGCGGCTAGCACTTCGAAATCACAGCGGTTGTCGCTCGTCGGTTGCTCGCTACCAGCAGGCGCCCTCCTCGCTCCTACGCCGTGATTCCGCATCCTTCGCGCAGCTCGGTCCGGTAAGCGGATCTAGTTGGGGTTGGTGCAGCTGCCGATGGTGGTCTGGTCGCCGACCCGAGTCAGGGGCACGCAGACCGAGGTCGACGTCAGGCAGCCCTGGTTCTTACCGCAACGCTCGCAGATTTTGTCGCCGCCCGAGAGGGTGATGCAATTCCGCGACGCGCAGTCGCTGTCCTCAGAGCAGGTGCAGAGCTTGATCTGCGAGCCACCGCCGGCGGTGAGCGTCCGGCAGGTGTTGTTGCCAGAGCAGTCGCTGTCGCCGGAGCACTCTTCGGCACAGGGCAGGGCGCAGGCGGTCTCGTTGGTGTAGGGGCTGAGGCG
>PDPC01000183.1 GCA_002747355.1 Pseudomonadota bacterium
GCCGCGATCTGTCCCCTTGGGGGGGACCCGCTGTCGTGGATCGCGACGCGGGCCACGCGGCGAAGGCTCGTCAGGGTTCCGTCCACGCTGTAGTGAGCGACCGCGTAGGCCTCCGACCACGTGGCGGAGTCGTTGTCGAGCTGCAGCTCGCCCCCGCCGGCCGTGGGGCCAAGGCTCAGGGTGTCGTTGTAGTCCAGGAGCGCCCAGAGCCCTCCGGCGCCGTCGGGCGCGATATCCTCCACGGAGACGTGGTTCGGGCTCGCGCTGACGACGGTCCAGTCGCCGGCGCTGTCGTCGGGTAGGCCCGAGCCCACGCACTGGCCGGCGCGACAGACGTCGGTCAGGGTGCAGGCGTCTCCGTCGCTGCACGGGGTGTCGTCCATAGCGGCTTCAAGCGCGCACAGCCCCGTGGAGGCCTGGCACGTGTTGGCCTGACAGGGGTCGGTCGAGGGCGGGCAGCTCACCGGGATCCCGGGCTGACACTGGCCATCACTGCCGCAGGTCTCGACGCCGTCGCATGGGTTGCCGTTGTTGCACTGGCCGTTGCTCTGGCAGGCGCAGGTGTTGGAGATGATGACGCAGGCGCCGGTCTCTTCGGAGCAGACGTTCTCTGTGCACGACAAGCCGTCCTCGCAGTCCAGCGGGGTCCCCACGCAGACCCCGTCCATGCAGACGTCGCCCGCCGTGCAGATGAGGCCGTCGGTGCACGCCGTGCCGTTGTCGGCGTTGGCTCCCTGTTGGCACGACAGCGTCGTCGGATCACAGGTCTCGACGCCGTTGCATGGGTCGCCGTCGTCACAGTCGTCGTCGTCCGCACACTCGCAGGTATCCGAGGATACGTAGCAGCCGCCCTGGGCCTCGCCGCAGGCGTTGACGGTGCAGCTCAGCCCGTCGTCGCAGTCGGCGGCGTCGCCGCCACAGGTGCCGCTCTGGCAGCGGTCACCGATGGTGCAGAAGAGGCCGTCGTCGCAGGGCCCGCCCTCGTGGGTCGGGACCGGCGCGCAGGTGCCGGTGGCCGGCTGGCAGACGTTGACGAGGCACTCATCCGACGAGGGCGGGCAGCTGACCGGGATTCCGGGCTGACACTGGCCATCACGGTCGCAGGTCTCGACGCCGTCGCACAGCATGCCGTTGTCACACTCGCTGTCCTCGTCGCACTCGCAGGCCGACGCGTCGTGAAGGCACTGGCCCGTGGCCTCGTCGCAGGTGTCGATGGTGCACTCGGCGTCGTCGCCGCAGTCGAGGGGCGCTCCCTGGCAGGCGCCTTCGTGGCAGCGGTCGTCGGTCGTGCACCGCAGCCCGTCATCGCACGGCGTGTCGTGCAGCGGCTCGGCCCGGCACTCGCCGCCGTCGCAGCGGCCGGCGACACAGACGCCATCAAGGTGGTCGCAGCCCTCATCCCCCACGCACTCCGGCGCCGCCGCGTCCGCGTCCGGGGCGGCGTCCGCGACCGCGGCGTCTCGGCGCGCCATGGGATCGGGAAAGCACCCCGCGCTGACGGCGGAAAAGACCAAGGCGACAGGGACAATGAGGCGTCTACGCATGGTTGGCACTCCCAGATGGCACCCTTCGATTTAAGTCGGTACGTCATCGTACCAGCAGCCGACCGCCATGTGCAAACCACGTACCAGGGCTGCCAGGGCTGCGACCCGCGGCTTGTCGGCCGTGCGGGCCCTTGGGGGGCCCGTGGGTGGGGCCTCGCGTCCCCACCGCCGGGGAGATGAGACCCCGCCGCGCTTGCGGCCTCGGCGTCCCGGGCGGTGGTGCGAGTGGCAGGTGCCGCCGGCGCGCGGCGACGCGGCAGAGACCACGACCGACGCCGCCCCCCCCCGGGGGCGCAGCGGATTCAGGAACGGCGCCGTCCTACTGGCAGGCGGCGCCGCCGGCGGAGTTGAAGCGCGTCAGGAACAACTGTGCGCGGTCTGTGTCGCCGGAGACCGCTCCGATCGTGTACTCGCCCTTGGTGACACCGGCGAAGGTCAGGCCAGGCCCCGACGTCGTCGGAGCGAGCAGCTGGGGCGTGAGCCGGCTATCGCTCTCCCCGGCGATGGCGGCCCAAAGGAGCTGCCCGTCGTCGACGTCGATCTCGGCGACGAGCCCGGACTGCGCTTTGGTCAACGTCGGAAGCGGCGCGCTCCCCCACCAGCTGTCTCCGGTCTCCGTGCCGTAGGCAAACAGCGAGGAGTCACCACTCACGAGTTTCTGGAGTACAGGAAACTCGAAGGCCTCGTGGCGCACACCGGCGACGAGGTGCCCGTCGAGGTCGAAGAGGGTGAAGAGCACGGCCCGGACGCTTGCGCTGGCGTGTATCTGCGGGAAGCTGTGGAGGTCGCCGGACGAATCGTAGACGACGGCGGTGTCTTCGTTGGCAGGGAGGTACTCTCCCACGGAGGTGAGGCA
>PDPC01000184.1 GCA_002747355.1 Pseudomonadota bacterium
AGCGCTGACCAACTTACCTCCCGTCGCTGCGCTGGTCCGGTAAGTTGATCAGCGCTCTAGCAGCCAGCCCCGCGAGGTGGGTCCCGCTCGAGCTGCCGGATCGCCTCGATCACGGGCTCGGGACGCTCGCGAAGGACGAAGTGGCCCGCCCGCGAGACCGTACAGAGGCGGGCGCGCTGCAGACCGTCGACCAGCCGCTGCTGCACCTTGGGCGGGGTGATGAGGTCGTCGGTGGCGGAGACGACCACAGCAGGTGTCCCGATCTCAACGAGCCGTTCGCGGACGTCGAAGCGCTTACAGGCGCGAAAATCGGCGAGCAACACGCGTTTGTCGCATTGGAGCTGCTCGGCGACGAAGCGCTTCACGAGGCCAGGATCGCAGGCGGGTGAGTAGGACGACTGAGCGAACGTCCGGGGCAGGCTCTCGAAGTGGTCGTCGAGCATCGTCATCAGCGCACGGCTGACGCGTAGAGAGGCGCTCGTCGCGAGCAGCGCGAGGCCGCTGAGCCGGTCTGGGTAGCGCAGCGCGAAATGCTGAGCCAGCGCCCCGCCCATGGAGTGGCCGGCGAGCAGGAAGCGACCGAGCCCGACCCGCTCGGCGAAGGCGGCGATGGTCTCGACATAGGTCTCGAGGAGCTGCTCGTCCTCGGGCCAGTCGGTGTAGGGTGAGCTGCCCCCATGCCCAGGCAGGTCGAGAGCGTAGCATCGGCGCTCCCGTCCGAAGGCCCGCAGCAGCTCGGCGAAGTGGAGCGAGCCTCCACCGGCCCCATGAATGAAGAGCAGCGGTGGGGCGTCCGATCGGCGTGTCGCGGTGCCGCCGGGGCGCTGGCGACGATACGCGAGACAACCGGATCCAAGGCCGATGAAACCGTCGAGGGTAGGCATCGCGAGACGATAGCCGTCGCGCTCTAACGCGGCAAGGACTGCGGCTCGCCTCGAGCTCGCGATCATCACCTGCTTCAACGTGCAACGATTAGGCCTCGGGGCGCACAAAGAAATGGCCGCGAGCCTACGGTCAAATTATGATTCAATCTATGCGCAGAAAAAGAGCTACCAACTGGATTTCATTGGTTTTCATTGTACTTGCCTGCTCCCTCGTTCGCGCAGACGCGGCGCACGCAAAGGTCAGCCGTACGACCGAGCAGGCTCGAAAAAAGTACCCGATGACCTTGCAGCCCTACACGCCGAAGAACTACCCAGACCACGGCACGAAAGACACGCTGACGCCTCAGGGCCGCCGGGCCCGGGGGTTCTACCTGACCCCCTACTGGCTTCATCGCGTCGGCGCTAAGCGCACGGCCAAGCTGATGAAGGCCGCTCACCTCAACGCGGTGGTGATCGACCTGAAGGACGACTTCGGTCAGGTGCTCTGGCGCTCGAAGGTCCCCTTGTCCAAGCTCAGGGGAGTTCAGCGCCGCCTGATCAAAGACCCCAGGGCCGTCGTCAAGGCGTTCCACGATGAGGGAATCTACGTGATCGGTCGCCTCGTGGCGTTCAAGGACAGCAAGCTGGTCTACGCACGCCCCGACCTGGCCGTTCGCTTCAAGCCTGGCAAGCGAATGTTCTGGGCGGGCACTGGGTGGCTCGACGCTTACTCCCCCGAGGTGCGCGACTATCTGATCGACCTCGCCCTCGAGTGGCAGGCCTTCGGCATCGACGAGATCCAGCTCGACTACATTCGCTTTCCCAAAGGCCGCACGGCGACCTGGGGGGTCTGGCTCCACAAGGCCAAAGACCAGCGTGAGCGCGACGTCTTGATCGCGTCCTTTCTCGATCGCCTCGACCGCGCGCTGAAGCTACCCCTCTCGGTCGACATCTACGGCCTGACGACGCTGGTCGATGGCGATCCGCGGACCCTCGGCCAGACCATCGAGAAGATGGCCCGGCACGTCGAGGCGATCTCTCCGATGATGTACGCCAACGGAATGACGTCCTACTTTCCAAAACGCATGGTCACCAAACGCGTCTATGCGATCATCCAATGTGGGATCTGGCGCGCTCGGCAGAAGGCGCCACATATCGCGCTGCGCCCCTACCTGCAGGCCTACCCGAGCAACGTCTCCTTTTTCAGCAAAGACTTCATCATCAAGCAGCTCGAGGCGACGCAGAGGGGCGGCGCCGACGGTTTTTTGTTCTGGAACTCCTCGATGCGAAACGGCGTGACCTACGGCGCCCTGAGGCAGATGGGTGCGAGGAAGCTCAACGCGTACGGCAAAAAGACGAACCAATGGCGAAAAAACCGCCCCGGAACGTGGTGTAAGGAGCCAGGGGCCGGCAACGTCTTCGAGCGCACGCGCAAACGCAAGCTCTCTGGAAAGAAGCCGACGAAGCCGACACCGACGAAGCCGACACCGACGAGCCCGACACCGACAACGCCGACACCGACGAAGCCGA
>PDPC01000099.1 GCA_002747355.1 Pseudomonadota bacterium
TGATCGAGCTTGGCCTTCAGCTGCTGGGCGTAGCGCTCGGCGAACACAGCCTCCGTGGGAGCCGGATCCTCCGGAGGCGGCACCTCGGAGCGCTCGATCGCGCTGATCACGGCGTTGGCGAGCACCTCAGGCTCTGCCGGCTTGAGGATGTAGGCGGCGGCGCCGAGGTCGATCGCGAGCTGCCGATCCTGCGGGCCGGTGAAACTCGCGGTGTAGACGATCAAAGGGATCTGCCGCAGCGCGGGATCTTGGTTCCACTCGCGGCAGAGCGTGAAGCCGTCCATCCCGGGCATCAACAGGTCGGTGATCACGGCGTCGAGGGGCTGGGACCGAGCCAGGGTGAGGGCTTCTCTACCGCCCTCGGCCTCGATCACGTCATGGCCGTGGCCCTCGAGCAGCGCGCGCATCAGATCGCGGTTCTGTGGCAGGTCGTCGACGACCAGGATCGTTCTGCTCATGCCTCTCCACCCATCCTCGAGCTTCGCAGGTGGTCGGCGACCAGGCTGGCGAAGCTGTCGGGATCGATCGGCTTCTCGATGTAGCCGTTACATCCCGCGGCCAGGATCTTCTCCCGATCGCCGGACATGGCGTGGGAGGTGACGGCGACCACGGGGATCTCTGCCGTGGTGTCATCCGCCGCCAGCCGCCGCGCGACCTCGTAACCGTCGAGCTCGGGGAGCTGGATATCCAAGACGATCAGGTCGGGCCGCTCGGCGCGGACGAGCTCGAGCCCGCTCCGACCGTCGGTGGCCTGGAGCACCTCCATGCCCGCGTGCTTGAGGAGGTAGCTGATCAGGTACATATTCTGCACGTTGTCTTCAATCACGAGCACGCGATGACTCATCATGGATCTCCTGCGACGGGGAGGCGGAAGCCAAAGGTGCTGCCGCGGCCGAGCTCGCTCTGGACCCAGGTGGTCCCACCCATCAGCTCGGCCAGGCGCCGACAGATCGAGAGCCCGAGGCCCGTCCCCTCGTATTTCCGGCCGAGCCGCGTGTCGACCTGGAAGAAGGGCACGAAGAGCTTGGCCTGATCATCCGGGGCGATGCCGATCCCTGTGTCGGTGACGGTGGCCTCGAAGAAGCCGTCGTGGGTGCGGGTCGCGAGCGCGATCGATCCCCGCTCGGTGAACTTCACGGCGTTGCTCAGCAGGTTGAGCAGGATCTGCTCGAAGCGCCGCTGGTCGCCAACCAAGGGTGACCGCTCGGCCTCGTGGGCGGTGATCAGTCGCAGCCCCTTGGCCTCGGCGGAGGGCTCGATGGTCGCCACCACGGAGGCGAGGGAGGCGCCAACATCGAAGGGCTCACGCGCGATCTCGAGCTGCCCCGCCTCGATCTTCGAGATGTCGAGCACGTCGCTGATCAGCGCCAGCAGGTGGCGGCCGCTGCCCTGCACCATCTTCAGCTGCTTCTCCTGCTCGTCGTTGAGCGGGCCGGGGAGCTTCTGTAGCAGGATCCCGGTGAAGCCGATGATCGAGTTCAAGGGCGTACGCAGCTCGTGCGACATCGTCGCGAGGAAGGCCGACTTGAGCCGGTCGGCAGACTCCGCGCGATCCTTGGCGGCGGCGAGATCGGCGGTCCGAGCGGCGACCTGCTCCTCGAGGTGCTCGCGGTACGCGGCGAGCTTGCGATCGGTGAGGATCCGCTCGGTGACGTCGCTGCCGATGCTGAGGATCTCCCGGATCTCCCCATCGGAGCCGAGGACGACCTTATTGGTCCAGTCGATCCACGCGCGCTGGCCGTCCTTGCGCACGTTCTCGTTGGTGTTCCGCTCGAAGCTCTTCGGATCGGCGCAGACCTGGTTCATCAGCTCGCGCAGGTCGCGCCCGGTGGTCTCGTCCGCCGGGACGATCGTGTCCATGACGTGGCGGCCGACCAGCTCGTCGGCGCTGTAGCCGAAGAAGCGCTGGCCGAACTCGTTGATGAAGGTCACCACGCCCTCGGGCGACCAGCGCAAGATGATGCTGTTAGCCAACATCATCAGCTCGCGATACTCGCGCTCCTGCGCCATCAGCTTGCGCTCGAAGCGCTTGCGCTCGCTGACGTCGCGCAGCACCTCGATCGCGCCCCAGTAGGCGCCGCTCGCGTCGCAGAGCGGCTTGGCTTCGGCCTGCAGCTGACGCCCCTCGCTACCCTGCGGCAGAGTCAGCTCCGCGACGAGGCTCTGCCCCAGGCGCTGGACCTGGCCGTAGGGCGCAGCGAGCTCGACCTCTCGCCCCTCGTCGCCGCGGAGGGCATCGACGAGGTCGATCAACATCGGCTGGGTCGGGTCGCCGAGGAAGGCTCTGGCGTAAGGACGCCCTGCTTTGCCCAAGACCTCGCCGCGGGAGACGCCGGAGAGCTCTTCGCAGCCGCGGTTCCAGCCGATCACGCGCTGCGCCTGATCGACCACGAAGGCCGCGTCGGGCAGCGCGTCCAGCACATCGCAGAGCGGGGGTGTTCTGCCCGCCGCCGCTCGCTGCGGCGCTCGTGTTTTCGCCTTCGGCTCCATCCAGCTCGTTCCTCGACACAAACAATAGAATGCTGTCGAGGACTTGGCAAAGGGGTCGAGAGCCACGATGATCGTGCCGGCTCCAGAGAGGGTGTCTGTGCCCAGAACACCGCGGATCGTTGTTGAGCATCGAACTTGCAAGGCCTACCCTTGGGAACGCCCCGCGCGTTGCCTTTTGCAACAGGGACTCGCCGCCGTGCACTCAGAAAACACCCAAAGAGCTTGGATCCTCGCAGCTTGCCTCTCGGTGTCCCTCGCCCTTGGCGGCGGCTGCGAGACGAACGATCCCATCGCCTATGTCGACGCTGACATCTCTGCCATGGATGGCGGCGTCGATCGGCCCACCGGCGACGTCTCGCCGCGGCCCGATGGCGGCGTCGACCCCGACGGGCTAAACCGCGACGGGCTAAACCGCGATGGGCTAAGCCGCGACGGGCTAAACCGCGACGGGCAAACCCCCGACGGGCAGATCGCCCCCGACACGAGCCCGGACGGCCCGAACCCGACCTGCAGCAACACCTGCGACGTGACCTTCGAGCTGGCCGACAGCGGCGAGAGCGACGTGATCCTGATGGGCGAGTTCGACGACTGGTCCACCGGTATCACGATGCAAAAGAGCGGCGGCAGGTGGACGGCGACGGTCTCGCTGAGGCACGGTCAGCTCGTGCAGTACAAGTTCGCCAAGAACGGCAAGACCCAGTGGGTCACCGATCCCATCGGCAAGACCTGCAAGGAGCTCGGCACCAACGAAAACAGCTACCTCCATGTCGAGTGCCCCAAGCCCTGCGCGATCACCAACAGCGACGATTGGCGCGACGGGGTGCTCTACTTCGTGATGCTCGATCGCTTCGTCAACGGCGATAAGACCAACGACGACCCCGTCAAAGACCGCTTCGGCCAGCCCGTACGGCCGATCTCGGACTGGAACGGCGGTGACCTTCAGGGCCTGATCGACAAGATCAAAGATGGGTACTTCACACGCCTCGGCGTGAACATTCTCTGGATCTCGAACCCCATCGAGGCCGCCGACGGCGCCTGGGACGGCTGGGGTGACTCGGGACAGAAAGACGAGATCTACACCGGCTACCACGGGTATTGGCCGACCGACATGAACAAGGTCGAGCCGCGCCTCGGCACGCGCCTGAAGCTCAAGGAGATGATCCAGGAGGCCCATCAGAAGGGCATCAAGGTGATCATGGACTACCCGATGAACCACGTTCATCAGGACAGCCCCCACTTCAAGAACCACGCGACCTGGTTTTGGCCGCTCCACCTCTTCGGCCAGGACTGCATCTGCGGGTCGTCGGCCTGCGGCTGGGAGTCCGCCCAGAGAGAGCGCTGCTGGTTCGACCCCTTCCTCCCAGACTTCAACTACACAGTCCCCGCGGCGATGACGTTCTCTCTCAACAACCTGGTCAGCTGGGCCAAGGACGTCGGTGGCGACGGCAGCAACGTCGGCTTCGACGGCTTCCGCATGGACGCCGTGAAGCATATCGACATCAGCTGGGTCACCAGCATGCGCAAGCGCCTCGAGAGCGAGTTCCCCGGCAAGTGGCTCTGGACCGTCGGCGAGACCTTCACCGGCGACAAGGCGCTGATCAAGGCCTACGTCGGCCCCGACAAGCTCGACGGCCAGTTCGACTTCCCGCTCCACGACGAGATCCGCTCGAAGCTGATCCAGCGCCAGGGGACGATGAAAAACCTCGGCGCCTTCCTGCAAGACAACCGCTGCCCCTATGGCGGCAAGTCGCTGATGAGCCCCTTTCTCGGCAACCATGATAAGCAGCGCGTGATCCATGACGCCGAAAACAAGTTCTACAAGCGCTTCAGCTTCCCAGCTCAGCCCACCGCGGCGGAGCCCTACGAGCGGCTGGCGATGGGCTTCACCCTGCTGATGACGCTCCCCGGCGTGCCGCTCATTTACTACGGTGACGAGGTCGGCCTCGCTGGCGGGCAGGATCCGGACAACCGCCGGATGATGCCCTTCAATGGCAAGACCTACGCCCAAGCCGGCAACGATGACGCCAAGACCCTCAGCGTCAACGCCGCTCAGGAGAAGCTCTTCAAGCACATCGCCAAGCTGACCACGATCCGCCACAGCAACCCAGCGCTGCGCCGCGGCTATCCGGAGGTCGACTGGAACGCCACCACCGATCAGGTGCTGGTCTACTCGATGACCTTCTCCGGCCAGACGATCATCGTCGCGATCAACCGCTCGGACAGTACGCAAAACACGATTAACGTCGGCTCCGGCAGCTACACGGACCTGCTAACCAACACCTCCGTCAGCGGCAGCTTCTCCCTCCCTCCGCGCTCGGCCAAGATCCTGAAGTAGGCGACACCCTCGAGCAGCCTGGTCGTTGGCGATCGCCTACAAGTTGCCCTTCCGTGGTGAATCGAGGCACAATCGTAGCTTGCACGGGAGCGTACGATGCTTGATTGGCCTGACAGCGCTGGTGAGCGCGCGGTCGCCCTCCGAGCAGGGCTGGTGGTGCTCTTCTGGGTCGGGCTCGCCGGACCCGCGACCCTAGCAGGCTGCAGCGAAGACGGCTTCTCCTCGTTCGCGGACGGCTCGGTGAGCTTCGAGGCGAGCGCCCCGAAGCCCGACCTCACCTCGTCGGGAACCTGCGAGCCCGGCAAGGACGCTGACAACGACGGCATCCCCGACGAGGTCGAGGGCTGCGGGCCCCCCCCGAGCGACACCGATCTCGACGGCCTCCCCGACTACCTCGACGCCGACAGCGACAATGACGGCGTGCCAGACAAGATCGAGGGCGCGAAGGACTCCGATGGCGACGGCGTGCCGGACTACCTCGACAACGACAGCGACGATGACGGCGTCAACGACGGCGACGAGGATCTCAACGGCGACGGCAAGCTCGGTTGCTGCCGCGTCACCTGCGGCGAGCAGCGCGAGGGCTGCCCGGAGGTCGCGGCCGACGCCTGTGGTCCTGGACAGACCTGCAAATCGGGCAGCTGTGAGCCCCTCGTGACCTTTCTCTGCTCTGAGGGCGAGAGCGATCCGACAAACGACAAGACCTACGGCGACGACGACGGCAAGCTACCGTCCTTCGTCTGCCGCAAGCCGCCGGAAGAGCAGCCCGAGAAGGGCCTCAAGCCGATGCAGTTCCAGAAGAGCACCGCTGGCGGCTGGCACGTGGCCCTCGAGCTCGGCTCGTCGTATGGCGAGGTCGCGATCAAGGACGCCAAGGCGAAGGAGGCGGCGGCGACCTTCGACCTCAAGGGCGCCAAGCAGGCCGTAGCGGGCTTCATCTTCTCGCTGCCTGCCAACAACAGCGACGTCGCGCTGACGTCGTCGATGATCGCCGCCCGTATCGCCGCCGAGCTGCCGGACCTCTCCGCCTCGTCGCAGATCGTCAGCGGCGCCGTGTCCACGACCCACGACCACTTCCCGACGGTGCCTGGCACGCGCCTGGCGTTGACGTTCTCCAACGCCAAGAACCCGCCCACGGTGCGCGACGCGCTGCTGCAGACGATCTTCGCCCCGCCGGCCGGTCGCGTCACCAAGCTGCCGTCGGCGACCTTTGGTCCGAGCTCCGTCGAGCACCTGCTCGTCTTCCAGACGGTACTGCGGCCGAAGGAGGGCCGGGTGTTGGTGATGGGCGCCGTGGCGACCCGGGCGATGGCCAATGACAAGAGCGCCGACACCGCCTTTCACCTCGAAGATCTCTCCAACGGCACAGGGCTCGCGACGCCGCAAGACAAAGACACCGTCGAGTGCGACGCCTTCGTCCTCGACCGGGTCTCGGCCGCCGACATTATCTGGGTCGTCGACGAGTCGGGCTCGATGGACGATAACCGCAAAGACATCGTCGCCAACGCCAAGGACTTCTTCGCTCGAGCGCTCAACGAGGGCCTCGATTTCCGCATGGGCATCGCCGGGATGTCCTCTAAGTCGAAGGGTAAGGGGCGCTTCTGCTCGCGCCAGGGGGCGACCGACGACGACGGCGGCACGGACCGTTTTTTGGAGCCCACCGAGCAGAGCCTCTTCGAGCATTGCGTCGAGAACCCACCCTACCTCGAGGAGAGCTCGGAGTACGGGCTGGCGAACGCCTGGATGGCGGTGACGCGGCACCTGCCGCGGGCGGCGAACGATCCGGCGAAGATCCGTAAGGACGCGACGCTCGTGGTGATCATCGTCACCGATGAGGTCTCGCAGGAGATGCGCTTTGGCAGCTCATGGAACGGCCACCAGGGTTTTTTGGTCTCCGAGATCTTCCCTTGGGATCCGAGCGACATGAAGATCGACCAATGCACCTCGACCAAGCAGACGCAGATCGACGCTTACGTCAAAGACTGGATCGACCTCTATACGGGTAAGAACGCGACCCACGGCGCCGAGGCGAAGGCGATCGTCCACCTGATCGCCGGGGTCTGTAAGAAGGCCTGCGGTAGCTACGGCCCCGACTACCCCTGGGGCTATCAGGAGATCGTGCGCGCCACCGGCGGTCAGCAAGCCGATATCTGCCAAAAAGACCTCGGCGCCACGCTGCAGCAGATCATCAGCTCCATCGCCGGGGCGTCGTCGCCCGCCGTGTTGCAGTACGTGCCGATGAGCGCCTCCATCGCCGTGGCGTTGGGCGCCGACAAGCTGACTCGCAGCCGGACCAAGGGCTTCGACTACGCCGCGACCTCGAACTCGATCGTGCTGATTGGCGTCCCCTTCAACAAAGGAGACCAGCTCGTCGCCTCCTACCGGCGCTGGGTCGAGCAGGAGAAGCCGATCCTCTGACCGTCGGAGCGACCAGCGCAGGAGCGAGGCGTGGGGCGTCCGCAGCCCAACCCTGTCATGTCGCCAAGGGTTGCAATGACGCGTCGCGTTGGCCACGATGGGGCCTCGTCGTCTCCCAGGAGTCCCCATGAGCACGCCGCACCCCCGCTACCCCCACCTCTTCGCCCCGCTCGACCTCGGCCACCTCGCGCTGAAAAACCGCGTCCTGATGGGGTCGATGCACGTCGGCCTCGAGGATGCCAAGGGGCCGCTACGCAAGCTCGCGGCCTACTTCGCGCGGCGCGCCGAGGGCGGCGTGGGGCTGCTCGTGACCGGCGGCGTGGCGCCCAACGTCGCCGGCTGGGCCAAGCCCTTCGCCGGGAAGCTGACCCACCGCTACGAGGTCTGGCAGCACCGCTTCGTCACCGACGCCGTGCATGAGGCGGGCGGGCGGATCGCGATGCAGATCCTCCACACCGGGCGCTACGCCTATCACCCGCTGGCCGTCGCGCCATCGGCGCTGAAGTCGCCGATCAGCCCTTTTCGCCCGCGGGCGCTCTCGAGCAGGGCCATCGGCCGGACCATCGCGGACTTCGCGCGGTGCACCAGGCTGGCCAAGCAGGCTGGCTATGATGGTGTCGAGATCATGGGCAGCGAGGGTTACCTGCTCAACCAGTTCATCAGCGCGCGCACCAACACGCGCAGCGACATCTACGGCGGCAGCTACGAGAACCGGATCCGCCTGCCCCTCGAGGTGCTCCGCGCCTCACGCAGGGCGGTGGGCCCCGACTTCATCATTATCTTCCGCCTCTCGATGCTCGACCTCGTCGACGAGGGCAGCAGCTGGGAAGAGGTGGTGCAGCTCGGCCGTCGCCTCGAGGAGGCGGGCGCCAGCATCATCAACACGGGCATCGGCTGGCATGAAGCGCGGGTGCCGACCATCGCGCCGATGGTGCCCCGCGGAGCCTTCAGCTGGGTCACGGCGAAGCTCCGCGGCGAGGTCTCGTTGCCCCTGGTGACCTCCAACCGGATCAACATGCCAGACGTCGCCGAGACGATCCTCGCCCGCGGCGACGCCGACATGGTCAGCCTCGCCCGCCCGCTGCTGGCGGATCCCGACTGGGTCCATAAGGCTGACGTGGGGCGCGTCGAGGAGATCAACACCTGCATCGCCTGCAACCAGGCTTGCCTCGACCACATCTTCCGCAACGAGCGTGTCAGCTGTCTAGTCAACCCACGGGCCTGCCGCGAGACCGAGCTGAGCATCGCCCCGACCTCCGCGCCTCTTCGCGTGGCGGTGGTGGGCGCGGGGCCAGCGGGGCTAGCCTGCGCTGTCACCGCCGCCGAGCGCGGCCACGACGTGACGCTCTTCGACGCCGCCGAGGTGATCGGCGGCCAGCTCGACGTCGCGCGGCGCGTGCCGGGCAAAGACGAGTTCGACGAGACCCTGCGCTACTTCCGCATCATGCTCGCGAGGCAGGGCGTCCGCCTGCGGCTCGGCCATCGCGTCGCCGCCTCCGAGCTGCTCGCCGAGGGCTTCCAGCGCGTCATCCTCGCCACCGGTGTCACACCGCGGACGCCGAGCATCCCCGGGATCGAGCACCCGAAGGTCGTGGGCTACATCGACGTGCTCCGAAAACGGGTGGAGGTTGGATCCCGGGCGGCGATCATCGGGGCCGGCGGGATCGGCTTCGACGTCGCCGAGGCGCTGCTCCACGATCCAGAGCGCACGCTGAGCTTCGAGGAGCAATGGGGGATCGACACGGCGCATGAGCATCGCGGCGGACTCTGCGAGCCCGTCGCTCACGCGCCCCGGCGCGAGCTCTTCCTCTGCCAGCGCAAGAAGGGCAAGCTCGGCGCCGGGCTGGGCAAGACCACCGGCTGGATCCATCGCACGGCGCTCTCGCGCCAGGGCGTGACGATGCTCGCCGACTGCCGCTACGAGCGCATCGACGACGACGGGCTGACGCTCACGGTGGGCGGCGAGCGGCGCTGCCTCGAGGTCGATCAGGTCGTGATCTGCGCCGGCCAGGAGCCGCTCCGCGAGCTCGCCGAGCCGCTCTGCGAGGCGGGGCTGCCGCCGATCCTGATCGGCGGGGCGAGGATCGCCGGCGAGCTCGACGCCAAGCGCGCGATCTCCGAGGGGACCTACGTCGCCGCGGGGCTCTGACCGCTGCCTCGCTCCCGATGGGGAGGCCTTGCGCTGCCACGCCCCCCGCGGTCGCCATCGGGCCATGAACGAGACCCCAGCAGACACCTTCAGCCACGCCACGCTGCCATCGATCGGCAAGCGCGTGCTGCGCCTCGGCATCGCGCCGACAACGACGCTATCGAGCGACGACATCTCGCATGCCGCCGAGCGTGGCGCGAGCTGCTGGGGCTGGACCTTTCGCAAGGTCACCCGGCCGCAGCCGGGAAGCAGCCTCAGCCGTGGATCGCGCGCTTGTCGACGGCCATGGCGGCCTCTTTGACGATCTCGGCGAGGGTCGGGTGGGCGTGGCAGCTGCGGGCGACGTCCTCAGCGGAGGCCGAAAACTCCATCGCCACCACGAGCTCGGCGATCATATCCGAGGCCCGCGGGCCGACGATATGGGCGCCGAGCATCCGATCGGTGCGCGCGTCCGCGACGATCTTGCAGAGGCCGTCGGTGTCGCCGAGGGTCTTGGCCCGCCCGTTGGCGACGAAGCGGAACTTGCCGACGTTGACCTTGTGGCCCTTGTCTTTGGCCTCCTGCTCGGTCAGGCCGACCTGCGCCAGCTCCGGCCAGGTGTAGACGATGTTGGGGATCGCCTCGTAGTTCACGTGGCCGGCCTTGCCGCAGATGATCTCGGCCACGGCGACGCCCTCGTCTTCGGCCTTATGGGCCAGCATCGGCCCAGAGACGACGTCGCCAATCGCGTAGATGTTCGGCGCCGCGGTGCGCAGCTGCGCGTCGATGGGGATGCGGCCCCGCTCGGTCTCGACGCCGATCGCCTCGAGACCCAAGCCGTCGGTATAGGGACGCCGCCCCACGGCGACGAGCACCCGATCGCCCTCGAGGGCCATCGGCGCGCCCTTCTCTTCATATCGCAGCGTGACCTTGCCGCCAGCGACGTCGGCGCCCGTGACCTTGCAGCCGAGCTTGAACGCGAGGCCCTGCTTCTTCAGCACGCGATGCAGGGTCTTGCTCATCTCCGCGTCGGCGAAGGGCAAGATCGTCGGCATCAGCTCGACCACCGTGACCTTCGCGCCGAGGCGCGCCCAGACGCTGCCCATCTCGAGGCCGATCGCGCCAGCGCCGATCACGATCAGATGCTCGGGGATGGCGTCGAGGGCCAGGGCCTCGGTGGAGGAGATGATCCGATCGCCGTCGAAGGGCATGAAGGGCAGCTCGACGACGTCGCTGCCGGTGGCGATGATCGTCCGCTCCGCCTCGAGCTCTCGGGTGCTGTCGTCGCTGGCCGTGATCACGATCCGCGTGCGGCTGGAGAAGCGCCCGTGGCCGTCGTAGACGTCGACCTTATTCTTCTTCATCAGCATCGCGATCCCGGAGACGAGGTCGCTGACGATCGTGTCTTTGCGCCGCTGCATCGTGGCAACGTCGATGCGCGCCTCGCCGATCTCGATGCCATGGCTGGCCATCTTATGTTGGGTCAGAGAGTAGAGCTCGGAGGACTCGAGCAGCGCCTTCGAGGGGATGCAGCCGACGTTGAGGCAGGTACCGCCCAGAGTGCCGCGCTTTTCGATCAGGGCGGTCTTCTTGCCCAGCTGGGCGGCGCGGATCGCCGCCACGTAGCCACCAGGGCCTGCGCCGATCACAGCGACGTCATAGCGTTCCATATCCGTCCTCTGCCTTTCCTTAGATCTCGAAGAGCAAGCGCTCGGGTTGCTCGAGCACCTCGACGATGTGCTTGAGGAAGGTCACGGCTTCGAGGCCGTCGATCAGGCGGTGGTCGTAGGAGAGCGCGAGGTACATCATCGGGCGGGCCTCGATGCGATCGTCTTCGACGACCATCGGGCGCTTCTTGATCGCGTGCATGCCGAGGATCGCGCTCTGCGGGGGGTTGAGGATCGGGGTGGAGACGAGAGAGCCGTAGACGCCACCGTTGGAGATGGTGAACACGCCACCGGTGAGCTCGGAGAGCTCGAGGCGACGCTGCTGGGCTCGCGCACCGTAGTCGGCGATGCGCTCCTCGATGGCGGCGAAGCCGAGGTCGTCGGCGTCGCGGAGCACCGGGACCACCAGGCCCTTGTCCGTGCCGACGGCGATGCCGATGTCGTAGTAGTGGTTCTGGATGATCTCCTCGCCCTCGATGCGGGCGTTGACCGCGGGGACGGTCTTCAGCGCGTCGACCACGGCCTTGACGAAGAAGGACATGAAGCCGAGCTTCTTGCCGTGGCGGGCGACGAAGCGCTCTTGGAAGCGTCTGCGCATCGCCATCACGGCGCTCATGTCCACCTCGTTGAAGGTGGTGAGGATCGCCGCGCTTTGCTGCACGTCGGTCAAGCGCTGCGCCAGGCGCTTGCGCAGGCTGCTCATCGGCTGGCGGGTCTCGCGCTCGCTCGAGCTCACGGCTCTGGCGGCGGCGGGGGGCTCGGCGGCCGGCCGGGTGGCCGGAGCGCTGCCGGGGGCGCGCTGCGCCAGCGCCTCACCGCGCTGCGGTTCGGCGGCCGGAGGATCGGCGGGCGAGGGTCGGGCCGGCGCGGCGGCGGGCTCGGCGGCGCGCCGCTCGAGGTGCTCGATCACGTCGCCCTTGGTTACACGACCGCCTTTGCCCGTGCCGTCGATCGCCGTC
>PDPC01000100.1 GCA_002747355.1 Pseudomonadota bacterium
CGTGAACGTTCAGCCGACGGATCGTTCAGCCGATGGATCGTTCAGCCGACGGATCGTTCAGCCGACGGATCGTTCAGCCGACGGATCGTTCAGCCGACGGATCGTTCAGCCGAGCGAACGAGATCAGTCGCAGGTGTCGGCTGGGGGAGGGGGCACGACGTTGGGGTCTTGGCCCCAGACCTCGAGCTCCGCCACATCGAAGGTCTCATAGCCGAGCACGCTGTTGCCGCCGTTTTCGTGCAGGAGTATGGCAGCCCAGCGCGCCGACTCGGGGTTGATCGTCAGGTCTTGCGCCTTCTCATTTCCGTCGGTGAGTCGCTTGGCGACGATCCAGTCGGGGCTCGAGGGATCGGGATCGACCGGGGACGTTTGGGCCGACACCAGCAACGTCACGCATTTGGCGTAGGTCTTCTCGCTGGTCGCCAGCGGCCCCCAGCGCAGCTTGAAGCGCGTGATGGTATAGGCCTTGCCGAAGTCGAAGCGAACCCAGACGTGACGGTTGGTGCAGTCTTCTTTGATCTCCGGATCCCACATCTCAAACTGAGTCCAGCTGTTGACGTCGCCATCAGCCAGCGCAGCGATCGAGCCGATCTTGGGCGTCGAGCCGGAGGTGATCACCGACGCGAGGGCGAGGTTCTGCGGTGCGGTGCTGCCTCCAGCGTCGGTCTGGGCTGGGGACCTATGGGTAATCGAGTGCGACGTCGGGGGGCTGAAACAGGAGTTTGAGGTCATCGCCGTGAGCACGACCTGATTCGGCGCGTCGGGGAGGAGCTCGACCTCGATACAGAAGCGACCCGATGCGTCGACGGGGGAGGGCTTGGAGGTGCCAAGGGCGGTGGTCGCGAGGATCTGCGCGGCGCCGGGAGCGCTACCGCGAAGTGGCTGCCTCTGCTGGGTGGTCAACGTCGGTGAGTTGGTGTCGAGCCGCGGCGCCGGTAACACAGGTGGGTTTGGGCACGTAGGCGGGGCATCAGGCATAGGCGGAAAGAGATCGCTCTTGTTGGCGATCGTGTCGAACGTGACCGTCGGAGGGGTCTCCGCAGTGCAGGAAGCGAGGAGCACCACCCCTAGCAGGGTATAGGATAAATGATTCATAAATCTCAATGTTTACACAAAAAGTGTATCACCTGGCTGCCTCGCCTGTCAACTCCAGTCGCGTCATGGCCAGTTGTCGCGCGATCTGGCAGTGTCGCTGGGGAGTTACGCCAGCCCTTCGCCCTTTCACCTCTACAACCTCCATACCATCATCGACGACCTCTATCGCTACGACCTCCCTCGCAACACCTCCGTCGTAACACCTCCATCGCTAAACGTCCGTCGCGACACCGCCCTCGCGACACCGCCATCGCGACACCGCCCTCGCGACACCGCCCTCGCGACACCTCCCTCGCGACACCTCCCTCGCGACACCTCGATCGCTGTACCTCCATCCCGTCATCGCTTCATGCCCTCGCCAGCGACGACCGGTCGCGATGCGTGACGCGCATTTTCGACGACCTCGACCTACGTTATCCCACCTCGGCTGGCGATCTTTTCTTCGAAATTTCATAGTGTTGAAGCGGTCTAGCGGCCATCGGAGCCCTGGCGCCTCGACTGGTCACCGATCGTCGAAAAGCGAAGGGATCGTTCAGATCCGGCTCAGATTGCCCAAACCCAGAGGATCCGCGGCTGGATCCCGCCAAAAACGTCGGCCTATTGCCCGATCTGGCCTCCGCACTGGCTGGCGCTGTAGCCAGGTATGTCGTCGCATGGGGGCGGCGCTTCACCTAAGAGCTTGAGATTGCGTTTGTTTTTAGGGCGCTCTGTCTGGTATGATGCTTGTATGATAGTCGTGACGACTCAGGAAGGACTGACCATGCGCCACACCACCTCAATCTCGCTGTTCGTCGGTATCGCCCTCGCCCTCGCCGGGGGATGTGGTGGCGACGAAGGTGGAACGAGGCCAAACCCGCGCGTCAAGCGTGAGCTACCACAGCCCGTGCTGCAGATGATCGCCCCCACCGCGGTCTCCGCTGGCGATGTGGTGACGGTCTTCGGCTCGGGCTTCGCCGATGATCAAATCGGTCAGACTCGGCTGGTCTTCACGGGCGTGTTCCAGTCCACCGCGGGCAACATTGAGCAGGTCAACCTCGAGGTCACGCCGACCTACAAAAACCAGGGCATGCTCGAGTGGCGCTTCGGCCCGAACATCCCGTTTTCGGCCAAGAATGAGACCGGCACCTTCCGCGGTATCGTGCAAGCCCGGAACATCGGCTTCGACGGCAGCCAGAAGCAGGCCACGCCCCTCTCGACGCAGGTTCAGGTCCGGCCGTCGATCCTGATCAAGCAGTTCCGCCCGATCAGCGCCGGCTGCTCGCCCGATCTCAAAGACACCACCGATGACACGAAGATGCTGATCGAGGTCGAGGCTGTCGGCCTGAAGGCTGGCAATGGCGTCGCCCCGCTGCGCTTCGTCTACACGTTCATGAAGCAGCACTTCCAGTTCGAGGGCTTCTTCAGCGGCCAGATGGGCCTCGATCCCGAGGGGCTCTTCCCGCAGTCCGGCCCCGTGAGCATCATCAGGGACGTCACCGACGGCAACACCAGCCTGCTCGGCAGCGGCGTCCCCTCCACGACCTACGTGCACCAGGGCACCCCCGGCAGCAGCGGTCTATCCACCAGCGTCGACAACATGTTCCAGCTCACGCACCTACGCACCGCCCCGCTGGCCAACCCGCAGGCCAACAACTACGAGGCCTCGATCAGCATCATGGCCATCGACAGCACCGGACAGTCGATCACCCGCACCATCCCGCTGACGGTCTGGGCTCCGGTCGAGGTCGACTACGATGGCGGCGTGACCGAGGTCGAGAGCTTCGACCCGGTGCCGGTTACCGGTTGCATCTCCGGCGGTGACGTCGGTCGAGACGTGACCTACTCCGAGATGACCGCCGAGAGCCGCAGCCGCAGCTTCAAGGTCAAGTCTGAGGTCGGCGGTGGCTTCAACGTGGGCGTCGCTCAGCTCAACGCCAGCTTCGGCGTCGAGGTCGACGGCGCCGTGACCAGCGCCTCGAGCAAGGACCTCAAGATCAGCGGCTTTATCCTCCCCAACCAGTTCGCCGTGTTCTACCGCCAGACGATCCAGATCGAGCGTGTCGCCAAGCTGCGCGGCCACGGCCCCTGCGGCAACACCCGCGCCCTAGGCGAGGTCGTCGTCACCGACTGGATCTGGGCGCCAGACCTGGCTAAGGCCAAGAGCTGCCCTCCGCTCCCGCCGTCGAACCTGGCCCCTGGCAAGAGATTCAAGTAGCGACGTTCGGACTGCCGGTGCCGGCGTCACCTCGAACCAAGCGGACCATCACAAGGGCTCAGGAGCTTCGCCACACCTTCGGGACCGAGCCGGGTGCTGAGCGCTCTCGAAAGCGGCCGGCAGCGCTATGCCCCGAAAGCGGCCGGCAGCGCTATGCGCGGCGACGGTAGGCATGTGTCGGGGTGCTCTCAGGTCGCTTCAGTCGTTTTCGTTGTGGTAGATCTGCTCTTGGCAGCTGGGGCAGATGCCGTGGGTCAGCTCGACTCGGACGCGCTCTCGCAGATACGCCTCGAGGCTCTTCCAGGCCCCCGCTGGCGTCTTGATCTGCCCACAGCTGGCGCAGGCGGCGAGCAGCTCCCTCTCGCGTTGGATCCCGCCGAGCTTGGCGAGGGCCTCACGTAGCTCACGCAACGAGGCATAGACGCGGACATGGGCTTTGATCCGCGCCAGCAGCTCCACACGACCGAAGGGCTTGGTCAGGTAGTCAATGCCGCCAGCGTCGAAACCGTCGTTGATCGCCCGGTTGTCGTCACGCGCGGTGAGAAAGACGATCGGCAGGTCGACGTGGCGCTCGATCTGCTTGATCTGCCGGCAGAGCTCGATGCCGTTCTGATCGGGTAGGCCGATGTCGATCAGCGCCAGCGAGACCTCGAGCCCGTGGTCGCCGAGCAGCTCGAGCGCGCGCTTGGCCGTCGACGCGCTATGGACGTCGTAGGCCTGGCTGCCCAGCAGTCGCTTGAGCATCTCTCGGATCTCTGGATTGTCTTCGACGACCAGGATGCGCTCCCGGTCGCTCACGACGCCCCTTGCAACCAGCTCGCGGCTGCTACGCGGCATCTGCCCTCCCCTTGTCCTGTCGCCCACATCCTGGTACCTCGTTGACGAGGCGTGTTTTAGTTAGAAGCTGGCTGAGGATGCCCTCTCGATCTCTAAAACGCCAGCGTTTACTTCATCGTGGGCTAGCGTTTACGTCATCGCGTGCCAGCGTTTGCGTCATCGTGGGCCAGCGTTCACGTCATCGTTGGCCAGCGTTGACGTCATCGTGGGGTCGTCAACGGAGGGCGAGTAGAGGCTGCTAGCGCGCTGATCAGCTTCCCGGACCGAGCCGCGCGAAGGATGCGGAACCGCGGTGTAGGAGCGAGCAGGGCGCCTGCTGGTAGCACGCAACCGACGAGCGACAACCGCTGTGATGTCGCAGACCAGCGCGGCGACGGGAGGTCAGTTGGTCTGCGGTCTAGGTCGTGGAAGGGTCGTCTTTGTTGGAGGAGGTGGCGGAGGCGACGAGGCCTTCGGGCGCCGAGGCTTGCGGTGAGCTCTCTGCCTCGACGAGCGAGAGGATGTCGTCGCGTACCAGCTCGACCTCCGTGACCTCGAGGGCGTGCTCGTCGACGCCCTCGTCGGGCAGCGGCGGCAGCTCGTTGGGGTCGAGGTTGGGGCTGCTGGAGGCACCGCCGCGCTGCGGCTGCGCAGCCGCGCTGCGATGACCTGGCTCGAGCCTCTCGCTCGAGGTTTCGACCTTGGCCTTCTTTTCGACCACCTCGACTGGGCAACACGGGGCTCCAGCCTCGCCTTCGGTCTTGCCCGAGACGTCCTTGGCGTGGGCGGCGGGATCGCGGGCCTGGCGGCGCTGCTCCTCGACCGGCGTGTTGGGGACGAAGACGATGATGCCGCTCTCCTCGTTTCCATAGTCGTCGGCGGTCAGCGGGACGGGGGTGGCCGGTCGCGGAGACGCCGGCGACCCGGCTGCCAACGGCTGGCCGGTGACCATCGCCGGGATCGGGCCCGTGTTCTTGATCCCTGCTACAGCGCTGGTGAACGCCGACGAGAGCTCCCGCGCCGACGCGGGGCGATCGGCGGGTTGTTTCGCCAAGCATCGCTCGACCAGCGAGGCGACCGGCTCCGGGACGTTCGGCGCTCGCTTGCGGATCGGCGGCGGCGGGTCGGTCATGTGCATCGCCATCAGGACCGCGTTGTTGTCGGCCATGAAGGGCGGGCGGCCGGCGAGCATCCAATAGACCATCACGCCGATCGAGTAGAGATCGGTCTGCGGGCAGATACTCTTCAGTTCAGCGGCGGCCTGCTCCGGCGCGCTGAACATCGGCGTGCCGAGCATCATCCCCGGCATCGTTCGGAAGCCGCCCTCCGGTGGGCGGTCGAGCAGCTTGGCGACGCCGAAGTCGAGCACCTTGACCCGCATCGTCGCGGGGCCGTGGCGATCGAGCACGAAGATGTTGGCGGGCTTGAGGTCGCGATGGACGATGCCGTTGTCGTGCGCGGCCTGCACCGCCTCACAGAGCTGCTGCAGGTAAGGCAGCACCTCCGCTGGGGTCATGCGCCGCTTCTCGGTCATCACCGCCGAGAGCTCGCGTCCCTCGAGGTACTCCATCACGTAGTAGAGCCGCCCGCTCGAGGTGCGGCCAAAGTCGTAGATGTCGATGATGTTCGGGTGGCCGATCTTGTTGACCGCCTTGGCCTCCTCGAGGAAGCGCTGGACGAGCTCTTCTGAGTCGGTGTTGGCGATCACCTTGATGGCGACCTTGCGGCCGATGTCTGGGTGTTCGGCAAGGTAAACGGTCCCCATCCCGCCCTTGCCGAGCACCTCATAGGCGATGTAATTACCGAAGCGTTGGCCGGCTAGTGATCCCTGGACCTTGTCGCTCATACCACCATCCACGGGTGTGCGCTGCGGTCAGGGAGCTCGACCGCTCACCTCGGCACCCGATGCTCTGGTAGCATAGGAAATCTGGCTCGCTTTTGATAGAGGCGCGGCGCCACCGCACCTACGGGAGCTAGCGGCTCACCGCTTGAGGGCGCTCTGTGGCGATCGTGATCGCCTTGTCGCCCTGCTCGAGCTTGGTCTCGGCGGTGGGGTTGAGCAGCACCTGACGCCCACGCTCGATCCCGAGGGTCAACACGCCGCGCTCGCGCAGCGCCTCGGCCAGCTCGCTGTAGGTCCAGCGCTGCAGGCTCTCGATCGGCGTGATGTAGATCTGTTGGCCCACGGTGTTGTCGGTCAGCTCCTGCATCACGGCCTGCACGCCCGGGTCGAGCAGCTCCTGGGCGAGGAAGTTTGTCGTCAGGGTGGCGAGGCAGACGACGCTGTCACAGCCGGCGCGATAGAGCAGGTCGATATGCTCGGGGTCGATCACCTCGGTGACGGTGTAGGTCTCGGAGTGCAGCTTCTCGAGGGTCAGCACCACCGCGAGGTTGTGGTTGTCGGAGGCCTTGTCCATCTGGTCTTTGGCCAGGATGACGGCATAGAGGGCCTCGCGGAAGCAGGCGCGGGTCAGCACGGCCTCGCTGGTGGGGCTGCCAGAGACGAAGCGCACCCCCTTCTCCATCAGCTCCTCGGGCAGCTCCTCGAGGGTGTCGTCGATCAGCACCACGGGGAGCTTGGCTGTCTTCTCGTCTGCGCGCAGGTCCTTGAGCAGCTTCAGCACGCGCTCCTTGCTGGGGTAGTGGATCACCAGGATATGGTCATGAACGTTGAGCTCGAGCATGCCCTTCAGCTCCTTCGATCGGGCCTCGATCAGGTAGGTGGCGACCGTCGACAGCAGGTAGCCGAGGATGCTGATGCCGAAGACCATCGTCGGGATGCCCACCAGGTAGCGCCCGAGGGCGGTGGCGGGGAAGAAGTCGCCGTAGCCGACGGTGGTCATGGTGACGAAGGCCCACCAGATCGCGTCGCCCCAGCTGAGGTCGGGCTTGGCGACGCTCTCGAAGTACATGAAGCCGGAGGCGGCGTAGAAGAGGATCGCCGCGGTCGCCACCGCGACCTTGATCAGCTGCCTTCCGCGGGCCTTCTTCACACGCTCCAGGAAGGTGAAGAGGATGCGGATCATTTCGAGCCCTCTTGTGCGGCCTCGGTCCACGCCGCCTTCAGCCCCTTGGCCCGCTCGGTCGCCCGTTTGCTCCCCCAGAGGCCGAGCTCCTGAGCGCGGGCGTGAGCTTCGGCCGTGAGGTAGAGCGACTGCCGAGCGAACCTGTAGCGCGTGTAGACCATCACCAAGCCCCTGCGCACCAGCTCGAGGCCGACGTCTTTTTCGCCGCAGCGGAGGTAGGCCAGGGTGCGCCCGTAGCGATCGCGCTGGTAGACGGCGTATTCGACCACCAGCGGGCCCTTGCCTCGTATCAGCTTGTTCAGCTCGTTGCGCGCTTGCCGACCGAGCGTCTGGAAGTCGCCCTCGTTGGCTTTGGCGGAGAAGGCCTTGACCCCGAGGATGCGCACGATCGCCGGCGTCCCGGCGGCCTTCACCGACGCCTCGTCACCGTCGATCGCCTTGATCGGCTCGACCTCGGTCCCCGAGACCAGCTTGGCGGCGTTCTGCTTGGCCCTGAGCCCGCGGCGTCGCGCCTGCACCTGGTAGGTGAAGTAGGACGACACGCTGACCAGCAGCATGATCATGGCCCCGAAGGCCATCTCCGGGCTGATGTGAAAACGTCTGGGGAGTCTCGGGAGTCGTCTCGGCAATGCTCTCTCGTCCCACGTCGGCGACGGAGGATACTCGCGAAGCGCCTCCGTCGCAAGATAGGGCCATCTGCCATCTGCGGCCGGTTTGCCTCAGATCTGCTAGGGTGGGGTATGCTAGGAAGCGACGAGATTGATACGATGTTGACAGCCACGCTGGAGGACCAGCGGCTGTCGCGAAGCGAGAAGAGGGCGCTGTCGGCGGTGTTCGCCGAGCACGCCACCGACGCGCGGCGGCAGGCGCTTTTTCGCAAGCGCGCCTTCTTTCTGGCTCGCGAGGCGCTGAAGGACTCACGAGACCAGGCGATCGTGACCTGGCTCGAGGAGGTCACCAAGGCCCTCGTCGCGGCCACGCAGCGCGAGCAAGGGCCGAAGCTTGCCGAGGCCCACTTCAGCCCAGGTGACAGCTGTCGACGGCGGATCATCGGCTTATGCGGCCTGGCGCGGCAGCGTATCGACGTCTGCGTGTTCACGATCACCGACAACAGCCTGGCCAACGCGCTGCTCGAGGCCCATGGCCGCGGTGTGGAGGTGCGCGTCATCACCGACGACGACAAGGCAGAGGATCGGGGTTCGGATATCTACGACCTGGCGCGCGCTGGGATCGAGGTGCGCCTCGACCACTCGGAACACCACATGCATCATAAGTTCGCCCTCTTCGACGCCGCCTACGTGGTCACCGGCAGCTACAACTGGACGCGCTCGGCGGCGAAGGTCAACGAGGAGAATATCGTCGTCTCTGACGACCCGCGGCTGGTCTCGGCCTTCGGCGAGACCTATGAGCAGCTCTGGGACGCGTTCGGGCAGGCCGCTCGCGAGGTCGCCGGCGAGTGAGCGCCTTTATCGCCCACGTCCGTGCCGATTCGCGTTAGCGTGAACCCGCTGTTAGCGTGACGCCGTCGCAGCCGCCGCCCCTACGCCGGCCCCGCAGTTCGGCTGTAAGACCATCGAAGGAGGTACTAGATGGCCAAGCACGGATACGATCCCCAGCGCGCCCTGACCCGTTGCCGTCGCGAGTTCGGAGAGCACGGCGGCGTCTGCCCCTCGGTTGACCGCTCGTCGACCTTCACCGTGATGGACTCGGCGACGATGCCGGAGATCTTCAGCGGCCTGCGGGGCCCCGATAAGGGCGGCTGCTTTCTCTACAGCCGGCACTTCAACCCGACCGTCGACGTGCTCGCGCGCTACCTCGCGGCCCTCGAGGGCACGGAGTATGCGGCCTGCACCGCCAGCGGTATGGCGGCGATCTCGAGCGCGATCCTGCAGATTTGCCGTTCGGGCGACCACATCGTGGCGAGCGACACGATCTACGGCGGGACCCACGCGCTGCTTCACGATCTGCTGCCCTCGATGGAGATCACCACGACCTTCGTCGATCCTGCCGATACGGAGGCCTTCGAGCAGGCGATCACGCCGAAGACCAAGGTGCTCTACACCGAGGTGCTGGCGAACCCGACCTTGAAGGTCGTCGACATGGCCGGGCTCTCGGCGCTGGCAACGAAGCACGACTTGACGCTGATCGCCGACAACACCTTCACGCCGATGGTCTTCTCGCCAGCGCAGCTCGGCGCCGACGTCGTGGTCTACTCGCTGACCAAGTTCGTCGGCGGCGCCAGCGATATGGTCGCCGGCGCGATCTGCGCCAGCCAGGAGTTCGTGCAAAAACTGCTGGATCTGCACACCGGGCGGGTGATGCTCTTTGGCCCGACGATGGATCCGCGGCAGGCCTTCGACCTGATCACCCGCCTGCCGCACCTCGGCATCCGGATGCAGGAGCACGCCCGGCGGGCGATGGCGATGGCGACGCGCCTCGAGGAGCTGGGCGTCGACGTGGTCTACCCGGGGCTCGAGGCGCATCCGCAGCACCGGCTCTTCGCCGAGCAGGCCAACGAAGGCTTCGGCTTCGGCGGGATGCTGACCATCGACTGCAAGACCCAGCAGAAGGCGATGCAGCTGATGGACCGCCTACAGAACGAGTACAGCTTCGGGCTGATGGCGGTCTCGCTGGGCTACTACGACACGCTGATGTCCTGTTCGAGCACCTCGACCTCGTCAGAGATTCCGGTGGAGGATCAGCATAAGATGGGCCTCTCGCCGGGGTTGGTGCGCGTCTCGGTTGGCTACACGGGCTCGCTCGAGCAGCGCCTCGACCAGCTCGTGGCTGGCGTCAAGGCCGTGGGGCTGACGCGCTAGCGATGAGGTGCTCGTATCGGATAGGTGTCTCGCTTGCGCTGCTGCTGACGCTGCCCGCATGTTCCCGCTTCGTCGCGAGCCGCAACACGAGCGGCGCGCAGCCTGCTGACGGGTCTGAAGATGAAACGAGACACGATGACGTTGTCACGGACCACGCTCTCTTGCTGGACGCTTCGACGGACGGTCCTGATCTTCTCCCCGCTGATCTCGTCCCCGGCGTCGTCGACAGCTTCCTCGGGGAGGTGACGGTGGGCAAGCAATACGACAGCTGCCAGACCCCCTTCGTGATCGACTTCGCTGGCGGAGTCCACACGATAGAGTTCTGGATCGACACCAGCAGCGCCACTCAGGACTTCAGCTTCAGCGTCTGTGGATCGTGGCCCGACGTCGTGGTGCGCCTCCGCAACGCGTCGCAGAGCCGCCAGGTCAGCTGTATCAGCGGGCCGGGCTCCTTCGCCTATGTCCTGGCGAACTCCACGACCTGCACACAGCTGGGGAAGACCTTCACGGTGGGGAGCTGCAATGGCGGCTTCGTGAAGACGCCCCATCCAACGTCAGACTATCTGCTGGTCTTCTGCCGCGACCCCGCTCTCGGGCCCGCGCGGATCCGCCTCATCAGCGGCCCTTGACGGCTTCGTACGTGGCCGGCGGCGAGCACCCAGCGAAGAGAGGCGACGATGAGGCGGCAGGCTTCCTACGGCGCCAGCGGACCACAACGGCCGGCGGTGTGGCAGACGTAGGTCGGATCGGGGCATTGCTCCTTGGGGCCATTGGGTGTGCAGGAGCAGGTGGTGATCGGCACGCAGGGGCCATAGCAGCTGCCGTCGCGGGTCGGCACGTAGCCCTTGATGCACGAAGGGGCGGGCTTCTTGCAAGTGATGCCGGTGGTGATGTTGCAGTCTGGCTGCGCGGGGACATCGCTGCATTGTTCGATCGGGATACAGCTCCCCCAGCAGCTCGCGATCACCTCACGGACCTCACCGGTGGGGCAGGGCTTGGGCAGCGACTCGCAGGTCACCCCGACGGGATCACAGATGGGGGTCGCGGCGCTGTCGCCGCTGCTATCGCTCATGCTGCTGGTGTCGTTTTGCGCCTGATCGACGCCGCTGCCACGGTCGACCTGCGAGAGGTCGGCGCCAGCTTCGACGCCCACGCGGCTGTCTTGCCTCATCGTGTCGTCGCCGCAGGCCGTGAGCGTCAACAAGAGCGCGCACGCCACCACCATCAACCCTCTCGGTGGTACGGCGAGCGTTCTAAGGCCTAGAAAGCGGCCGGCAGTGCTGTGCCCGGCGACGGGAGGCAGGTGTGGGGGTGCTCTGAAATCCCAGCTGCTCATCGTCTTCTTCTCCTTCTCAAGTGCTATCGATAGTCCACTCGTCGTCTTGCTGCCGACAGTCTAGCAGGGTACCGCTATCGTGGCTCGCGCGACTCGAGCGGCGGCGGCTATCGTTCAGGCAAGTGGTGCAGGAAAACCGCTCCTTTCCCACGCCAGGAGGGCCTATGACCATCTGGAAGAAGCGACTCGAGCTGAGCGAGGTGCAGCGCTTCTGCGCTGACACGTTGGTCTCCCACCTCGCCATCGAGTTCACAGAGGTCGGTGAAGATTATCTCTGCGCGAAGATGCCCGTCGACGCGCGGACGGTGCAGCCGATGGGGCTGCTTCACGGCGGCGCCTCGGTCACGCTGGCCGAGAGCCTCGGGAGCATGGCCGGCTCGCTCTGCGTCGATCTTGGCACGCAGCATTGCGTGGGTCTCGAGATCAACGCCAACCACGTCCGCGCCGTGAGGTCCGGCTGGGTCTACGGCAGGGCGCGCCCGCTGCACCTCGGCGGCCGCACGCAGATCTGGGAGATCCGGATCGAAGACGAGGAGCAGCGGCTGGTCTGCATCAGCCGCCTAACCTTGGCGGTGATCCAGCGCTAGAGCGCTGACCAACTTACCTCCCGTCGCTGCGCTGGTCTGCGAAATCACGGCGGTTGTTGCTCGTCGGTTGCTTGCTACCAGCAGGCCCTCCTCGC
>PDPC01000101.1 GCA_002747355.1 Pseudomonadota bacterium
GGATCGCAAGACGATCCACGACGGCCAGCTCCGCTACGCGGCGAGCTTCAACCCCAGCGTCGTGCCCTTCAAGCGGCTGACCGCCTACGACGCCGTGGGAGCCGACTTCAAGCTGCGCGTCAGCGACCGACGGCTCCATCCCCTCTCCCTCGCTCGCCGCCCGACCCCACCCACACGGGAAGCCTTCTGGGGCTCGCTGCTGCTCGACCTTCAGGCGGCGAAGCCGGCTCCGATCCCCTCGGTGGCGCCCAACGCCGTGATCGTCAGCTACGAGAGCCAGCCCCAGCGCACGGCCTCCTTCTTGCGCGACGCCGCCGGCAACTACTGGATCCAGGCCAAACACACCGGGAGGGTCCGGCTGATCTTTCTCACCGACGCCCCGCGACTCTACTTCAGCCCGGAGATCCCGCCGGAGGTGACCGCGAGCGATGTGCCGTCAAAGCTGCGCCCCAAGCTCCCGGCGCGGGTGCGCCAGGCCGCGATGAAGGTCGTGACCCATATCGGGGTACGCTCCCGGCGGATCTACCGCCAGGTCGAGCGCTTGGTCGCCTACTTCCGCAACTTCCGCCCGGGCAAGCTCCCGGCGCGCCACGACAACACCTACCTCGACATCGCCTTCAGCCAGCGCGGCGTCTGCCGCCACCGCTCCTACGCCTTCGTGATCACGGCCCACGCCCTCGGTATCCCCGCCCGCTATGTCGCCAACGAGGCTCACGCCTTCGTCGAGGTCTACGCCCCACGCCACGGCTGGCTGCGGATCGACCTCGGCGGCGCGTCCAACGGCCTGCACGTGGGCAACGCCAAGCGCAAGGCGGTGCACCGCCCGGGGCCCGATCCCTTCCCTCGGCCGAGCGCCTACACCACCAACTACAGCCAGCTCGCTGGCAACGTCAGCGGTCTCTCCCGGCGCCAGCTTCCCAAGCCCTGGGCGCGGCGCCGAAGATCGCTGAGCTCCTACTCGCGACAGCGCGAGGACGCCAGCGGCGCAGCCGAAGCCGCGAACGTCCGCGCGCCGGCGCGAACCCTCTCGGACATCCATGGCGCCGATCCGGGGCCCGGTAGCGGCAGCGCCGCAGCGGCGGCGGCGCCCCAGCTCCCGCTGGCTCCTCAGCGCAAGCGCAAGGCGACGAAGACCACGCTCTACAGCAGCGCGAGCAGCGTGCTTCGCGGTAAGACCCTCCACGTCTGGGGTGACGTTCAGGCCGGCGCTCAGGGCGCAGCAGGGCTGCGGGTCGAGATCGTCCTCAGCAAGGACGGCAAGACCGCCTACTTCCTCGGCGCCACCCAGACCAACGCGCTCGGAGCGTTCAAGGCTCGGCTGCCGATCCCCACCCACCTCGCCGTCGGACGCTACCGCGTCTACGCCGCGACCGTTGGCGACACCGACCACAGCCCCAGCCTCAGCAAGTAGCGCCAAAAGCCCTGTCCAAGCTGTCCAAGGCGAGGGGTCAGAGTCGTCCGTCTCCGAGCACGACCGCCCCGCCTCGTCGACGGCGCTCCACCAGGCGCAGCACCAGCACATAGCAGCCCTGGAGCAAGGCTGCCCCCATCAGCAGGCCGACCAGCGCGGGGATCAACCCGAGCAGAGACCGCCCGGGCGGGACGACGCCCGTCGCAACGCAGCCGACAGTGGCGGCGACCAAGAGCAGCAGGGCCGCGACCAGACCGTGGCCGGCGAGAGAGAGGTCGGCCCGGCTCGGAGCCATATGACAGACGACGGCGATCGCGAGGTAGAGCTGCAGCGGCAACCAGGGGCTGCGGCCGCGCCAGAGCTCGGCGCCGAGATCGCGAGCGAGGGCGCCAAGCTGAGCAAGGAGGGCCAGCCACGCTTCGCCCCGAGCCACCTCGCTCAGCGCCAGCTCGCGATCGGCCGAGAGCCGCCCCCAGGCGCCCGTGGGCAAGGCCCACCAGGCGAGCAAACCGAGGACGAGCGCACCCGCGATGGCCGGCGCCAAGCCGCTAGCCAGATAGCCCAGCCGCTGCCATGCGGTGTCGCGGCGCACAGCGTGGCGCACGTAGCCGAGGGTCCCTGTGACGGGATCGGGTGAGAAGAGCTTCCAGTCGATCACACGGTGGCCGAAGAGCTTCGCCGCCAAGAGGTGCGAGGTCTCATGGAGGGGCACGCCAACCCAGCCTGTGAGCAACACACCTCGCCAGCCGAGGCGATGAGCTACGTAGCGTGCCGTGGCCCGCTCGAGGAGCTGCAAGGCCACCAACGCGCCGACCAGCAGCGCCAGGGCGACGACGAGCTCGACGAAGGCTGGAGCCAACCCCTTGGTCCACGGCGCGGCGAGTGTCATCGAGGTGAGCATCTCGCCCAGGATCGCGCCGACCCTGCGGCGGGGCAACAAAAGCAGGGCGTTGGGAGGTGTCGTCCGCCGCCAGGCCGCGTCCGCTAGAGCGCTGAGCACCCTGCCGGACCGAGCTGCGCGAAGGCTAGAGCGCTGATCAACTTACCGGACCGAGCTGCGCTAAGGATGCGGAATCACGGCGTAGGAGCGAGAAGGGCGCCTACTGGTAGCAAGCAACCGACGAGCGACAACCGCTGTGATTTCGCAGACCAGCGCGGCGATGGGAGGTAAGTTGGTCAGCGCTCTAGGAGAGGGCGGCGGTGAGGCTGGCGATGGCGCCGTCGAGGGCCGAGCCGTCGGGGGGGTGTGGACCGAAGGTCGCCACGGCGACAACCTCGCCGGAGAGCATGGTCGCGCGCCCAGCGAGGACCTTGCTCTCGGCGTCGCGGAGGTCGAAGCCGCGCACCGTGCCGAAGGGGATCATGCCCTCGAACTGGCCACCGAGCTTGGTCAGCAGCTGAGCCACCGCGGCGATGCCGTCACGGAGCTCCTTGTCGCCCGCGGACGCCACGACGATGCCGTTCGAGTCGGCGAGCACCGCCGACTCCTGACCCTGCTCGGTGCAGAGGATGCCCAAGATCTCGTCGAGCGCGCCCCCGGCGCCGGCGAAGCGCGCGATGGCGTCTTCGAGGCTCATCCCGCCCCCGGCGCGGGCTGCCGCCAGCTCCTCGGCGTGCTTGTCGCCCTGCTGCTTGAGCTCGCCCTCGAGCTGCGCCGCGCGAGCGGTGGCCTCGCCTACGAGCTTCTCGGCCTGCTGTGCGCGCCCCTCGGCCTTGTCTCGATCTGCCGCGACGCTCTGAGCCTCTTGCTTGGCCTGATCGCGCGCTTGCTCGGTCTCCGAGAGCTTGGTCTGGAGGCTCGAGACCTCTTTCTTGGTCTTCGCGACGGTCTCCTCGCTGGCGCTCGCCTTCGACGTCGCTGCCTCGAGGTCCTTCTTCAGCTTGCCCTCGCTCGCCTTGAGCGCGTCTAGCTCCGCCGAGCTCTTGCGCTTCAGCTCGGCGAGATCGGCCTTGGCTGCTTCGAGCTCCTTACCCTTGCCCAGGGCGACCACGCCGATGATGACGCCGACGACAACACCGCCTGCGCCGACCAAGATCGAGACCATATCCATTGCGTCTTCGCCTCCAGCGAGAGGTTCAACGCGACGCTCTCACGCCGCGGTTTCGCGAGCTGATTTGGGATCCGTGCGGAGGAGATACTGCCACAAGCCAGCGAGGTCGGGAATATGTCTGATGACCTTCTCTGGCGCTCGAGGCGAGGTGAAGGAAAGAAGACGCCGGTGACTACTCTTGCGAGGCTGCGTCCGGGACACCCGCGTCGGGAGTCTTCGCATCCCAGGTCGCGCTGTCGACGCCAGCGTCCGGCAGCCGGCTGTCGAGCATGCCAGCGTCCGGCAGCTGGCTGTCGGGCATGCCAGCGTCGGTGCCCGGCAGCGGGCCGCTGGTGGTGTCGTCGAGGCAGACGCCCTGCGGATCCTTGGGATCCGCCATCGGCTTGCCGGTCTTTCGGTCACGGCAGAGCATGTCGGTGTTGCCCTGCGGGCCCAAAGAGGCGCAGCCCGGCACCGCGTCGCAGGTCGAGAACGCTGCGGCGGCGCAGACGGGCTGGTCGGAGACTGGGACGCTGCCCAGCAAAAGGTTGTTCCAGGCGTAGCAGTCGTAGTCGCCATACATGTCGCCGGAATGATTACGACACCCGGTGGGGTTGGCGGTGTCGCAGGCGAGGTGGCACCACCCGCCGAAGAAGAGCCGGTGGCAGGTCGACCCGGCCGGGCAAGCAAAATCGCTGATGCCCGATGAACAGCCGCGGATGGTGCAGTAGCCCTGCGGGTAGCCGTCTCTGTCGGTGATGCAGCTGCCGTTGTTGGGGCAGTCCGTGTCGCCGGTGCAGGGGTCGCCGATCTTGGCGGTCGCCGAGCCGCTCTTGTGGGGGCCGCAGAGGCCGCCAGCGGTGCAGTTCCCTGGCAACGCGCAGAGCCTCGAGGCCACATCGCAGAACGCGCCTGCGCCTTCGCCAGAGCACTCCGCGTCACCCTTGCACGCCTTGCCCGTCGTCACGGGGCAGTCCTTGCCGTCTTTGCAGGCGGCCTCCCAGCAGACCTGTTGGTTGCCAGAGGTGTAGCGCGTGGAGGTTGGCGAGCAGGTGTGACCGCTCGAGGCGGGACAGGGGTTTTCGGTCAAGCTCGGCTGACAGGTCTTGACACATCCATAGGCGCTCTTTGTCGCGCTGATGCGGACCAGCGCGGCGCAGACCAGGCCCTTGCCACAGGTGTCTTCGTTGAGCAGCGGCGTCTTCGGGTCATCTGGGGTGCAGATTGACGAGCAGATGCGCTTGTTTTGGTTCGGCGAGTTTTTCGAGTCGTCGCCGATGCAATACGGTGATCCGGGCTTGCAGTCGGACTTATCCTTGCAACCCTCGCCGTAGTTCGACTCCAACGACGCGTCGCCCCCTGCATCGGAGAGCAGGACGGTGTCGACGCCCTTGTCGGACGTCACCTTGGCGTCGGACGTCACCTTGGCGTCGGGCTTCGCGCCATCGTCATCGCTACAGGCGCTGAACGCCAACACACTGCCCAGCATGATCATCACGGCCAGTTTTCGAGGCTTCATAAGGGTCCCCTTCTCAACGGTCACGCCGTCGGGTCGTTCGACTCTTCAAAAGATGCAACGCACTTTTGTACTCCCCATTTCCCCTGACAGCAACACAACTTCGCACTCTCTCCCCTCGAGCAGCGCATCCCTGCCTCAAAGGTCAGCGGCATCGCCCTCGGCGCGGCGGAGCCCGGCGACGAGACGGGTGGGTAGGGGCGCTCCTCAGTCTCGAACCGCAGGGTATTGTGTACCACTCTCGGTCTTCTGTAATACACTGCGCGTGCTGACAGCGACGCCGTAGGCTACGCTCCCTGCACCCATGACCCTTGGCCGCCACTGTGAACGATAGCGACGTCGATCGTAGCAGCAGCAAGCCCCCGTCGGAGGACGTGGAGCCGCGTCCATCGATCCAGCGCGTCGGCAACTACCAGATCCTCGAAGAGATCGGCAGCGGCGGGATGGCCGTGGTCTACAAGGGCTCTCAGGAGTCTCTCGGCCGCGTCGTCGCGATCAAGGCGCTCAAGACCGTCCTGACCAGCGACCCGAACATCGTGGCCCGCTTCGAGCGGGAGGCGATGTCGGTGGCCTCCTTCCAGCACGAGAACATCATCACCCTCTACGACTTCTTCCGCGAGCGCGGCGCCCTGTTCATGGTGATGGAGTTCGTCGAGGGGATCGACCTCTACGACCTGCTCGAGCGAGCCGAGCGGATCCCCCACGAGGTCGCAGCGATCATGGCGCTTCAGGTGGCGCGAGCGCTCGACTACGCCCACTTCCGCGGCGTGATCCATCGAGACGTCAAGCCGGCAAACATCATCATCTCGCGCCTCGGCGAGGTGAAGCTGACCGACTTCGGCATCGCCCGCACAGAGCACTCCGATCTGACAGAGGCGGGCATCGGCCTCGGCACGCCAGCCTATATGTCGCCCGAGCAGATCATCGGCGACCACCTCGACCATCGCTCGGACATCTGGTCGCTCGGCATCGTCCTGTACCAGATGCTCACCGGCAAGAAGCCCTTCGTCGACGACGAGGAGCGCTCGGCGATGCAGCGGATCCGCCTCGACGAGGCCGAGCCGGTCAAGGCGCTCTGCCCCGACTGCCCCAAGGAGCTGATCGCGGTCATCGATCAGTGCATGCAGAAGTCGCCCGACGATCGCTACCTCTCGACGCAGGAGCTCGTGGTCGAGCTCGAGCATTACGTCGCGAGCCACGTCCACACCAACTACCGCGCGCGGATGGTGTTCTTCCTCAAGGAGCAGGGGGTGATCAGCGATGAGCAGACCACGGCGATGCTGCACCCGGCGCTGATCGGGGGTGGGTACGGTGGCAAGGCGCGCCCCCTACCCCGCCGCCCCAGCGGGGGCGGCTCACAAGCCCTCGGGATGCTCTTGCTCGTGCTCGGCGTTGCCCTCGGCGGCGTTGGTGGCTGGCTCGGCTATGAGCGCTATGGCCCCGGCGCGCAAGCGGCACCCAAGCCCGCGCCGGGCGTCTGCCCGCCCGCCGACAGGACCCAACAATACGGCCAGCTGATCGTGCGAGTCCACCCCTGGGCCAACGTCAAGGTCGACGGCAAGCAGCTCGAGACCACCCCCCTCGCTCGACCGCTGATGCTGCCAGTGGGCAAGCATCGCGTCGAGCTGACCAACCCCTACTTCAAGACCCGCACCCTCGAGGTCGTGATCCGGCAGAACAAGGCCTACCAGATCAGCGAGACCCTCGAGATGAAGGACGCCGACCGAGGCGGCTCCTCTCCGTCGAGCGGCTCCACCAAGCGCGCGGCCAAGGGGGCGAAGAGACGATGACGAGAGCGACGAGGCGATCGACGCGCGCGCCGCTGCTCCTCCTCGCGCCGGTCTCGCTGAGCGCGCTGCTCGCCAGCGCGCCAGCGGAGGCGCAGCAGGTGCTGCACCAGGTGCGGATCAACGAGACGATGCGCAGCATCGCCCTCGAGTACTATGGCGACAAGCGCAAGGCGTCGTTTCTGCGCAAGGTCAACGATCTCGAGCCGCGGGCCAAGCTGCAGATCGCGAGCAGGCTGCGGATCCCCACGGCCTGGATCTATGTCGTCCCACGGACGATCACGCTCCGCTCGCTGGCCAAGCGGCTGCTCGGCGACAGCCGCCGCTACCTCGCGCTGCAGGCCTTCAACGGGGATCTCCGACGGCGGCGAGTCAAGAAGGGCACGGAGGTGCTGGTCCCCTACCCCGTACGTCACGTCGTCGAGAGCGACGACACCTTCATCAAGCTCGCGCGACAGTACTTTGGCGACGGCAAGCGCGCCAAGCTGATCGTGCAGTATAACCTGCTCAAGGGGACCAAGCCCTCACCGCGGTCGACGCTGCTGATCCCCGTCAACACCCGGATCCTGCCGGCGAAGCTACGACAGCTGACCAACGAACGCGTCCTCGGCGTTGGTGGCAACGACCGCGAGAAAGGCAGCCTGCGGCAAGCGAACGCGGCGCTGCGCCAGGGGCGCTATTGGTATGTGCCGCTGCTCCTTTTGCGGATGCTGGCCGCGAAGATGCCCTACCACACACATTTGGCCTCGGTCTTTCGACACCTCGCTACGGCCTACGTCGCGCTAGGGCGCAACAAGCTGGCGACGATGGCCTTCAAAGAGGCGCTGCTGCGCCAGCCAGGGCTGACCCTCAACCCGATCAGCACCTCGCCGAAGGTGATCGAGGCGCTCGCGCGCGCCAAGGGCGCGAAACGCGACTAAGCGCCCCCTACACACTCGTGACCGAGCTGCCGCGCCGAATCTCGTAGCCGAAGACATGAGCCATACGGGTGGTCTGGCGAGCTTTCTGAGGCGCAGAAAACGGCCGGACGTGCTGTACCCGGCGACGGGAGGAATGTGTAGCGGTGGTCCTCAAGGTGCAGCCTCCTGCTATGCGACGCGACGTCGCTAGCAGCGCTAGCAGCCGGCTTTGACCGAGGCAGCCAGGTGGGCTACCTTGCCCTCGGGAGCCCATACACCGTGTGCGTCAGCGAGCCAGCCCAACACCCTGAAAAGACGCCTGATCCTTGGCTCGGTCGGATCGTGGATGAGCGCTATCGGGTGCTCGAGCGCGTTGGGCAAGGCGGCATGGGCGTCGTTTACAAGGTCGAGCACGTCCGCATTGGCAAGGTCGCCGCGATGAAGCTGCTGCATCGGCGGCTCTGCGGCGAGCCGGCGTTGCTCAAGCGCTTCCGTATCGAGGCCGAGGCGATCAGCAAGCTGAACCACCCCAACATCGTTCAGGTCTTCGACTACGGCCAGGTCCTGGAGCAGCCCTACCTAGTGATGGAGTACCTCCACGGCGAGGACCTCGGGACGATCGTCAAGCGCGACGGGCCGCTGCCGCTGCGGCGGCTGGTGCCGCTCTTGATCCAGGTCTGCGACGCGCTGACCGAGGCCCACGAGCTGGGCATCGTCCACCGTGACCTCAAGCCGGAGAACATCCAGGTCTCACGCACGCGCGCTGGCCTCGACCACGCCAAGGTGCTCGACTTCGGCCTAGCCAAGGTGCTCGGCGAAGGAGTGTCGACCAACGACTCCACCGCCGGCAACTTGGTCGGCACACCCTATTACATGGCTCCAGAGCAGATCCGTGGGCACCCCATCGACCACCGCTGCGACATCTACGCCCTCGGCGCGCTGACCTACCGCGTGCTCACGGGCAACCACGCCTTCACGGCGCGCACCCCCGTCGGCGTGCTGACCAAGCACATCACCGAGGTTCTGGTGCTGCCCAGCCGCTCGGCGCCAAACCTCGGCATCTCGAGTTCGATCGATCAGGTGGTGGTCAGGGCGATGGCCAAGGCGCCGGAGCAGCGCTACGAGACCATCGCTCAGCTGAAGATCGCGCTGGTGGAGGCGGCCAACCGCTCGCTCTCCGGCGAAGTGGACATCGCGCCGGAGGTGTTTTCGTCGGAGCTCAGCGGCCAGATGCTCAAACTGCAGCGCCGCGCCTCCGACGCCTCGCTGCGCGACAGCTCTCCCGATCTCGATCCGGGCGCGCCCCTCCCTCCTCCCCCAGACGGGAGCGCCCTCGCCACCCCTGGGTCCGCGCTGGAGATCACGCCGCCCCGGCTGACGCGCGCCGATCTCCACTTCGATCGCAAGGTCTACCGGGGGCGCCGCGTCGGCATCGCGCTCCTCGTGCTGGTGTTGCTCAGCGCGGCGAGCGCCGCCGGCTGGTGGTTCTACCTGCGCGAACGCCCCGTTGAGCCGCCGACCATCGAGATCGAGCCGAACAACACCACGGCGCAGGCCACGCAGCTGGTGGCCAACAAGCGGGTCACGGGGATGCTCGGCAAGCGCCTGAGCAAGACCGCCTCCGACATGGACTGGTACACCTTCCGTGTCGAGGGCGAGACGCCCCGAGCGCTGACCGTCACCGTCAGCCCGATCCCCAACATCGATCTCGTCGTCGAGCTCTACGATCGCCTCGGAGGGCGGCTAGCCCTCGCCGACGGTACGGAAAAGGGCGGCCACGAGCGGGTCTTTGGCTGGCCGGTGCAGCCCGGCACCTACTACGTGCTGGTGCGCGAGGTCGTCGATCAAGGCAGCGTACCCACCGAGAACATCACCGATAGCTACAGCATCACCGTCAGCTGGGCGCCGCTGGCGGCCAACTGGGAGCGCGAGCCCAACGACACCGACCGCCAGAGCAACACCCTGACCCTCGGCAGCGAGCTCCGCGGCACCCTCGGCGCACCAAACGACGTCGACAGCTACCGCCTCGACGTCCCTACAGGCAAGCTCGAGGGCCTCGTCAGCGCCATCCCCAAGGTCGACATCGTCGTCGAGGTCCTCGTCGACGGCGCCGACAAACCACGCCGCTTCGACAGCGGCAAGGTCGGCGGCGGTGAGCGGATCTTCGACATCGCCACCAACGGCAAGAAGCCGGTGATCGTCCGGGTGCGCCGCAAGCATACAGACAAGCTCAAGGCCATACACGTCCCCGGCCAAAAGAGCCCCTACACTCTCCGCATCTGGACACCCTCCTAGCCGGATAAAGCGCTACTATTTCCAAGCCTTAATAGCACCCCTGCGAAGGCCTCCCGTCGCCGGGCGGCCGCTTTCTATACCTCAGAAAGCTCGCCGTACCGCCCGCATGGCTCGCTTCTTCGGCTACGAAAGCGGCGCGGCAGCTCAGCACCCGGGGCTCCGGTCCCGAATGTGTGGGGAAGCTCCTAAGAGGCCTGTTCAGGGGCGAGAGGAGGAGTCGCCGGCCTTCTCGACCACGACCTTCTTTTTGGCCACGACCTTCTCTTTGGCCACGACCTTCTTTTTGGCCACGACCTTCTTTTTGGCCACGACCTTCTTTTTGGCCACGACCTTCTTTTTGGTGGCTCTCTTGGTGGCGTTTGAGGTCGCCTTCTTGGCGCGCTTGCGCACGCCATCCTTCTTGGTCGCGGCCTTCTTACGGGCGGGCTTCGGTGCGCGCGGATCTTTGCCCTGCTCACGCATCCGCTGCTCACGCGCGGCGATCAGCTCGAGGGCGTCGTCGAAGGTGATCTTCTGTGGATCGCGGTTGCTGGGGATGGTCGCGTTGACCTGACCATCGGTGACATAGGGGCCAAAGCGGCCGCTGCGGACCTCGATCGGCTTGCTCGTTATCGGGCTATCGCCGAGCTCCGCCAGCGGCGCCTGTGGGGTGTTATGCTGGCCGCGGCGGCTGACCCGCGGCTTCGAGAGCAGCTTGAGCGCGCCCTGGAGGTCGATGGTGCGTAGCTGCTCGTGGTTTTCGAGGCTGCGCGTCTCCCGCTTGTCCTCGGGCAGCGCCATCTGGATATACGGGCCGAACTTGCCGTCTTGCGCGGTGACCATCGCCCCATGCTCAGGGTGTTTGCCCAGCTCGCGCGGAAAGGAGAGCAGCAAGAGCGCCTGCTCGAGGGTGATCGTCTCGACGCTCATCCCCGGCCAGAGGCTCGCCATTTTCGGCTTGCCACCCTTTTTGATGTTGCCCTTCGGCGTCAGCTCGGGCTCGCCGAGCTGCACGTAGGGGCCGAAGCTGCCGTTTTTGATATAGACGTTCTTGTTGGTAAGGGGATCGACGCCGAGGGGGCGGTTGGCCAGATCGGCCTGCTTCAAGAGCTCCAGCGCGTGCTCCGTGTCGAGCTCGTCAAGCAGCACGTCATCGGCAATGTTCGCCCGCCGCTCGCTGTCGGCGACCTGCAGATACGGCCCATAGCGACCGACCCGCGCGGCGATCAGCTCGCCGTCGGGCGTCTTGCCCACATCGAGCGAACAGATGTCCCGCGCGTCGATATGCTCCACCCCCGAGCCGATCAGGCCCTTGAGCCCGACCTTGCTCAGCGTGGCGTCCTCGCCGTTTAGGACCTTCTCGCCGCCATGAGCTCGCTTACCGTTCTTGCCGAAGTAGAAGCGCTCGAGCCATGGCGTCGCCTCGGTGTCGCCGCTCGAGATGTCGTCGAGATCCGACTCCATCCGCGCCGTGAACTCGTAGTCGACCAGGTCGCCAAAGTGCTGCTCGAGCAGATTGACCACGGCGAAGGCGGTCAGCGTGGGGACCAGTGTGTTGCCCTGCTTCCAGACGTAGCCGCGGTCTTGGATGGTTTGAATGATCGTCGCGTAGGTCGAGGGGCGACCGATGCCGCGCTCCTCGAGCACCTTCACCAGCGCCGCCTCGGTGTAGCGCGGTGGGGGCTGCGTGGTGTGCTCGCGAGCCTCGACCTCGAGCGGCGACGCCACGTCACCGACGGCCATCGCCGGCAGCAGACGCTCACGATCATCCTTGCGCTGCTCGTCCGACGAGTCGTCCTGCCGCCGGCTGCTCTGGTAGGCCCGCAGGTAGCCGGCGAAAGTGATCACCTTGCCCGAGGCGTTGAAGGTCGCCTTACCCGAGAGCGCCTCCCCGGCGGCGGTCTGCACGCCGGCAGCGGCCCCGATGTCGGCGGTGAGGCGAAGCTGGGTGCGCTCGCCCTTGGCGTCCTTCATCTGGCAGGCGACGGTGCGCTTCCAGATCAGGTCGTAGAGGCG
>PDPC01000088.1 GCA_002747355.1 Pseudomonadota bacterium
CAGCGGTTGTTGCTCGTCGGTTGCTTGCTACCAGCAGGCGCCCTTCTCGCTCCTACGCTGTGATTCCGCATCCTTCGCGCAGCTCGGTTTGGTAAGCTGATCAGCGCTCTAGAGGGGTAAGTCGTCTGAGAAGAGGGGTAAGTCGTCCGCTCCTCAGCATGGTCCTCCTGATCATGGCCCGCCTCCCTCCTCCGACCAGGAGGGTCCCTGTATACGGATCCCTTCGATGAACGATGAGCCCGGTTCCCCTGACGACGCCTCGTCGCGAGATGGACCCGTCCCCACCGATCCCAGCCGCACCGAGCTCGGCCGTCGCGCCGAGCGCCTCGCCGCACAGCTGCTGCTTCGCGAGGGCTACCGTCTCCTCGATCGCAACTATCGGATCCAAAGCGGGGAGATCGATCTGATCGCAGAGGAAGATCAGATCCTCTGCTTTGTCGAGGTCCGATCTCGTCAGAACACCGAGCTCGGCCACCCCCTCGAGACGATCAACCACCGCAAGCGTCGCCGCTTGCTGCGGGCCGCTGACCACTACCTCGCGACCCAGCTCGCCTCCAAACGCCCGCCCTTCACCCGCTTCGACGTGATCTCGGTGGTTTACGAGCCCAAGCTCGAGGTCCGGCTGGTGCGCGACGCCTTTGATGCCACGCGATACTGAGCGGGCAACCTGAGCGGGCGATACGTGTCCCCTTCGCTTGCCTCCGTCGTCTTCTCGCTTTCAGAGCGCGGGGGAGCGCGCCGAGCTTCGGCCATCGTCAGCACCCAAAAGATGATTTGTCTCGACGCCGCGCAGGGTTGCGGTGTGTTGATCGATGCTAAGCCCTCTTGACCTACGGCAGACCCTGTGTAAGATGCCGTAGCCTTGAACTGCGTGGAACCCAAGGAGCCCCATTCATGAGACGAGTGCTGTCTGTCACCATCGCACCTGTGCTGATGCTCCTGCTGACGGCTCCCCTGGCTGGCTGTCTCGAGGACGATGTCGGCGTGCGGTGTGAGCTGAAGCTCGCCGATCCCGAAAAACCCACGACGTCGTACAACTTCCAGGCGCTCGATTGTGAGTCCCGCCTCTGCCTCAGCTTCAAAGAGGGCGCAGCTGGGCCTCGTTGTACGATCCCCTGTGAGAGCGACGACGACTGCCCGTCGGACGAGGTCTCCGGCTGCAAGAAGTTCGTCTGCCGCGTCGGGCTGCTGACCGGCACCAACAAATGCTGCAAGTTCTGCGTCTGTCGCGTCGACGCGGGCGACACTGACGAAGACGCGAAGACCTGCGCACAACAGGGCATTTCACCCCAATGCCCCAACATCTAGCGGCCGAACATCTGATGGAGAAGAGCATGTCACGACGTTTCGTCACCAGCCTGCTGTCCACGGTGTTCGCGCTCTCGATCGCGGCGCCGGCCTCGGCCAAGAAGCCCGACTTCGAGTTCGCGCCGGAGACCATCGAGAAGTCTGGTCCTCCGACCAAGACGATGCAGAAGGCGCTGAAGCTGTATGAGAACAAGGACTACTACAGCGCCAGCATCGAGCTTCATAAGGTCATCGAAGGCGAGAGCGGCGACTCGGACGCCAACAAGCAGCGCGCCGAGTTCTGGATGGGCAAGACCCTCTACCACCTCGGCTTCTTCTCGGCCTCGCTGTCGTACTTCGACCGCATCGTGCAGAAGGGCTCGGCCCACCGCTACTACAACGCGACGCTCAAGTGGCTCGCCTCGCTCAGCCGGCAGCTGCCGGAGTCGGCCGGCATCCTCAAGCGCATCGGAAAGTACGACAAGTCGCAGCTCGAGCAGCCCGCCCTGGCGAAGGTCAAAGACGAGCTCTTCTACCTGCTGGGCCGCTACCACTACCGCGAGGGCAACTTCAAAGAGGCGATCAGCCTCTTCGGCTCCGTGCCGACCAGCTCGGTCTTCTACGCCCGGGCCAAGTTCATGGAAGGTATCTCCTACGTCCGCACCTACAAGGCCAAGCCCGCGTCGCGTGCCTTCAAGGCCCTGCTGCGTACCGCCAAGGAGGCCCCCAAGGCCGCTGAGATCAAGAAGTTCGAGGAGCTGTCCAAGCTCTCGCTGGCGCGCGTGTTTTACTCGGTTGGTCAGTACAAGCTGGCGATCAAGTACTACGACCTGATCCCCCAGGCCTCGCGCAACTGGCTCCAGTCGCTCTTCGAGGCGAGCTGGGCCCACTTCCAGCGCAACAACTTCTCCAAGGCGCTGGGCAACATCCACACCTTGAACGCCCCCTACTTCGAAAACGAGTTCTTCCCGGAGTCGCTGATCCTCAAGGCCGTGATCTACTTCCAGAACTGCCTGTACAAGCAGGCCGAGGCCTCGGTGAAGGAGTTCTACGCGCGCTATCCGGCGATGAAGAAAGAGCTGAACGCGATCATCAAGGGCCATAAGGACCCGGCCGACTTCTACGAGTACACGATCAAGATCCGTAAGCGCGAGGCCAACCTCCCGCCGGAGATCGGTCGTTATGCCCGCAGCGTGCTCCGCGACAAGGTCCTCTCCAAGACCTTCAAGTACGTCGAGGAGCTCGATCGCGAGCTGAAGCAGGTGCAGAACGCCGACCCGGCTTGGAAGGCCACCGCCATTGCGGGCGTCGTGCTCACCGACCTCACGCTGCAGAAATCGCTCGCGCAGAACTCCGCTGGTGACCTGGCCCAGCGCCGCATCAAGCGGCTCGTCAGCGAGATCAACGAGCTGCAGAAGCAGGCGATCAAGGTCGAGTACGAGATCATCAACGGCCAGAAGAACAAGATCTCGGCCGAGATGCGCAAAGAGCAGCAGGCCGCCGCCCGCCAGGCCACCGGCACCGGCCACATCAGTCCCGACGACGAGCACCTCTACTGGCCCTTCGACGGTCAGTATTGGCGTGACGAGCTCGGCTATTACCGCGTGAAGCTCAAAAACCAGTGCGGTCGCTAGCTCTGATCATCGGCAAGCCATCGTTCTCTTCGCTAGCGGCGGGCTGCTTCAGTCCGCCGCTATGTGTTTGGAGAGGACGCGGTGATGACAAGAAGATGACAACTTTTTGCCCGTTGATGACATGACGTTTCGCGATCTGAGCTAGACCTTCACTATCAGACACGATCCGTATCCAGAACACAGCCAGCCAAAGAGGGAGAGATGACCAAGCGCTTGATTGAATGCCTGCGCGGCGCGGCGCTGCTGTCCGCGGCGGGATGCCTGGTGCTCGCGGCCAGCCCCGCCGAAGCAGCCCGCTACAAGAAGTCCGAGGTCAAGGTCGAGGCGACGCAGACTCACCTGACCAAGGTTCCAAAGAAGACCGACGCCGATCAGAGCGCGGCCAAGAAACGTCGCGAACGTCAGCCGAAGGTCTCTGGCGAGGCCTTCCGCTCGCAGATGAAGGCCAAGGTCTCCAAGCTGACCGACATCGCGATCAAGACGCTCAACCGGCTGATCCGCATCACCCCCGAAGACGACCCGGAGAAGCCCGACTTCTACTTCCGCCTCGCGGAGCATTATCGCGATAAGAAGGTGCAGTACAACTTCTCCGCGCGCGAGCTCGACGAGCAGATCTTCCAAGAGCCCGACGCCTCCCGCAAGGCGCTACTGAAGAAGCGCCAGAAGCTCTACGAGAGGTACGAGAAGCAGTGGATGCTCGGCGCGATCAAGCTCTACCTAAACATCGCCACCAAGCCCTCCTACGCCAAGTACAAGCGCATGGATGAGGTCCTCTTCAATGTGGCCGACATGCTCAAGCAGGCTAAGCGCCATGACAAGGCCCGCATCTTCTTCCGCAAGCTGATCCGCAACTACCCGCAGTCGAAGTACATCCCGGACGCCTACCTCTCCTTCGCCGAGTTCTATTTCAACAACAACGAGGTCGATAAGGCGCTGAAGCTCTATCAGCGGGTGGGCAAGTACCCGGACTCTCCAATCTACGGCTACGCGATCTACAAGCAGGGTTGGTGCTGGCTCAACCTCAAAGATCCGCGCAAGGCCCTCGAGATGTTCGTCAGCGTGATCAAGAACGCCAAGAAATGGGCGGGCACCAAGAAGGGTAAGATCATCCTGGTCAAGGAGGCCAAGAAGGACTCGGTCAAGGCCTACGCTCAGGTTGGCACCCCGGACCGCGCTTGGAACTTCTTCAAGCGCATCGGCGGCAGCTACGCGATGACGATGCTCGAGCGGCTGGCCAACATCTATTACGACCAGGGCAAGTTCTCGAACTCGACGAAGGTCTTCCGGGAGCTGATGCGGCTCAACCCAAAGAGCAAGAAGCTCTGCGATTGGCAGTACCGGGTGATGCGCGCCACCCTCTCGGGCGGCAACAAGCAAGAGCAGGTCGTCGAGAGCCGCCGCCTGGCGGCGGTCTTTCACCTGATGAAGAAGCGCGGCAACCTCAAGAAGTCGCGTCTGGCCGAGTGCCGCGGCAACGCCTCCGGGGTGCTCCGCGAGCTCGCGACCACCTGGCACCGCGAGGCCCAGAAGACCCAAAACCAGGCGACCTACGCCCTGGCTCAGATGCTCTACAAAGAGTACCTCGATAACTTCCCGAACGTCTCCGACGCCTACGTGATGTCCTTCTACTACGCCGAGCTGCTCTTCAAGCTCGAGAAGTGGCAGCAGGCCGCCAACGCCTACACCGGCGTGGTCAAGATGAAGGCCGGCGGGAAGTACCTCAAAGAGGCCGCCTACGCCGCTGTGATCTCCTGGAAGAACGCGCTCAACGTGCAGGAAGAGGTCAAAGACACCAAGCGGACCAAGCGCGCCCGGCGGCGCAAGGGCAGAAAGGGCAAAAAGGGCAAGAAGAAGGAGCCGCAGTTCAAGCCGCGCAAGATCGGGGAAAACCAGCGCAAGATGATGGCCGCCTTCGACACCTATTTGAAGTATGTGCCCAAGGCCAAAGAGCGCATCACCATCATGTACCGCAAGGCGCGCATCTACTACGAGTACAACCACTTCGTCCGCGCCTCGAAGATGTTCGCCCAGATCGCGACGCAGTACCCCACCCACCAGCTCGCGACCTACGCGGCCAACCTGCTGCTCGACTGCTTGAACATCCTCAAGCGCTACGAGGAGCTCGAGCAGTGGGTCCACAAGCTGCTCAAGATCAAACCGCTGGCGCAGGGCGAGCTCCTCGCCAACCTGCAGGTCCTCGAGCGCGACATCGCCAGAAAGAAGCTCGAGCAGTACCGGGCGATGGGACGCTACCGCGAAGCCGCCGAGGGCTTCGCCAAGCTGGCCAACCGCTTCCCCGATGACGAGCATTGGGCCGAGCTGGCGTACAACGCGGCGATCAACTTCGAGGCGGCGAAGCTGATCGGTCAGGCGATCGCGATCCGCAACGCGTTGATCCGGATCAAGCTCAACGACAAGAAAGACAGAGAGGGCCGCATCCTCGCCCAGAAGGCGATGTACCAGGTGGGCGGCAACTATCACGCGCTGGCTTGGTATAGCCGCGCCGCCGATTACTACGAGCGCTTCGCCAAGGCGTTCCCCGGCGAGAAGGCGGCCCCCGACGCGCTGAAGAACGCGATCATCTTCCGCCTCGGTCGCGCCGAATACCAGAAGGCCAAAGACAACGTGACCTTCTTCGCCAAGACCTACGGCAAAGACCGTAAGTATAAGTTTCGCGCCGCCAGCGCCGTGTTCTCCCTTGGCGTGGTCTACGACAACAAGGGCGACAAGGACACGATGGCGAAGTTTTACAAGATGTACCTCAAGAAGTGGGGTCGCTACGGCGGCAAGGATCGGCAGATCCTGGCCCACGTGCGCATCGGCCGCGCGCTCTGGGAGAAATCCTGCAAGGTCCGCGGTGTCGACGGCGCTTGCATCAAGCAGAAGCGCGTCCGCTCCAAGCGAAAGATCAAGAAGCGTCGGCGTCGCGGTCGCAAGAAGACCATCGAGCTGCGCAAGCAATGCGGTCCCGAGACCAAGACCAAGATCACCGTCTTCAAGCGCGACAAGCGCCTAACCGCGCAGGCCCTGAAGCACTTCAAGTCGGCGCTGCGCCTGTCGCGTCGCGCCAAGATCAAGGGCGCCAACAAAGAAGAGATCGCGCGCCGTAAGTCGGGTATGAAGTTCGCCGTCGCTGAGGCGATCTTCTTCCAGGCCGAGCGTCTCTTCGAGCGTTTCCTCGAGGTGAAGTTCCCCAAGGGCCTCGACTTCTCCGACAAGAACAAAAAGAAGAAAAAGAAGTCGATGCAGAAGTTTTCCAAGTACCTCCAGGAGAAGGGCAAGCTGCTCAACCAGGCGCGCAAGGCCTACCAAGAGGTGATCAAGACCAAGGTGCCCCATTGGGCCATCGCCGGCGCGGCGCGCATCGGGCAGCTCTACCAGCAGTTCGCCGACGCGCTCTACACGGCGCCGGTGCCCAAGCCGCCGATCCCGAAGTCGCTACGGACGCGCGACCAGAAAGAAGAGTTCGTGATGACCTTCACCGACTCCTACTGCGACACCCTCGAGGACAAGGCCCGCCCGCTGGAGAAGAAGGCGATCCAGGGCCTCTCGGTCTGCCTCAACAAGTCGACGCAGGTCTCCTGGTACAACAACTGGTCGCGCCTCTGTGAGAAGGAGCTCAACCAGATCAAGCCGGCCGAGTACCCGCTGGCGACCGAGATCCGGGCCGAGCCCGGCTACCTGAACCTGCGCCCGGCTCAGAGCTACCTCGTCACGGCGATCAAATAAGGAGCGGCGAGACCATGAACACCACCAGAAACCGAAGCATCATGGGTGGCGCGCTGCTCGCCGGGGCCTTCGCCCTCGCGCTCTCCGCTTGTGGCGGCACGCCGAAAGAGACCAAGAACCCCAAAGACGTCAAGGCCGCCGGTGGCGGCGGCCAAAAGGATGAGGGCGGCAAGGCCAGCACCACGGGCGTCGTCGGCACCGTGCCGGTCAAGCCGAAGCGCAAGATCGCCGCCGACGCCAAGGCCGAGTTCAAGAAGCTGGTCAAGCGTTACCTCGACGCCGCCAAGGGCGGCAAACACCTCCCCAAGGCGGTCTGCGACGACCTGGCGAGCGCCTTCGGCGATCTCTACGCGCAGGCGCCCAAGCTCATCGAGGCCAAGTTCAACCAGGGCGCTGCGCTGATGCAATGTGGGCAGATCAAGAAGGCTGAGGCGGTCTTTCGCGAGCTGTTGCAGAAGCATCCCAGGCACGGCGCGGCGCTGAGCAACCTGGGTATGATCGCCTACAACCGCGGTCAGACCTCGACGGCGATCGACTTTTTCCAGAAAGCGGCAGCCGCGAAGGCCTCCGGCGGTTACGCGAACCTGGCGATGCTCGACCGCGACAAGGCGCTCAACGGTGACACCCGCGCGCTGAGAGAGGCGGTCGACAACATCCACCGCGCTCTCGCGGTCGACTCGAGCAACATCGGTGCCTACGAGATGTTGGCCACGGTGATCTACGACCACGCCAAGAGCAGGTCGCAGCTCGACATCGCGCGCCTGATCATCGTTCAGGCGCTAAAGCTCGATCCCAAGCATGCTCCGCTCTACAACCTGCAGGGTCTGGTGCTGCTGAAGATGAACGAGGTGACCCGTGCCCTCAAGCAGTTCCGGCAAGCCGTCGCGATCGACCCTTCGCTGATCGAGTCGCATATGAACATCGGCGCCATCACCCTGAGCTTCCGTGACTACGGGAACGCCGAGCGTGCCTTCAAGACCGTGCTGAGCTCTGAGAAGGCGACGCAGAAGATGAAGATCGACGCTACCGTCGGCCTGGGCGTCGCCTACCGCGGTCAGCGCAAGTTCAAAGCGGCGCTCGCCGAGTACGAGAAGGCGCAGCAGCTGGCCCCCGGTAACCAGGGCATCGCCTACAACATCGGGATCTTGATCCAGGATTATATGTTCGACGCCTCCAACCCGGACGCCGCGATCGCCACCTTGGAGCGGGCCAAGGGGTATCTGCAGAAGTACGCCGACGCCCAGCATGGCAAGCGGCGGAAGGATGTGCTCCGCCGGCTGAAGAATATTCGCCAGATGGTGCCGTTGCTGCGCGAGCAGAAGAAGATGATGGCAGAGATGAAGACGATGCAGGCGGGGGCCAAGACAACCCCAACGCCCGCTTCGAAGGCCCCGAAGCAGAAGGTGACGAAATAATCTTTGATTTCAATGACTTAGGGTTCGTTTACAGAAAAAACGCGTTTTGCTAAGATTTCGCGGAACTCACGGCCATGGTGAGTGTCCGAAGAGCGCAGGCCAGCCGGCCGTTCGACAAGAGCTTGGATCCGACATCGACGCGGGATCCAAGCCGAGTGAGGACGGTCGGCCTTGGCATAGGAAGAGAGACGATGCTTCGAAAACTCGCAGCGGTTCTGATGCTCGGTGCCTTCCTCGTCACGGTGGGCTACGCCGCAAGCGCCTGGGCGCAGGGTGCCTCGCCGGCGGTCAAGTACAAAAAGAAGACGGTCTACGACTTCGACGATGACGTGGTCGAAGGCGAGCTGCAGCGGCCAGATGGCGAGTACATTGATACTCGCAAGCAGGCCAAGCACTCCACCTTGATCAAGATCCGGGAGAACTTCATCCCGGAGATGCTCAAGTCGGCCGAGAACATCTGACGGCAGACGGTGTCTACCGTCTGAGTCCGACTCGATATCGACAAAGGGGCAAAGCCCCGAACCTCTCGCCTTGAGACGCTTTGTCTTGAGGTGCTGAGGGCACCCTCGCCACGGGTGGCGAGGACCAGGGTAGTCTACGCACGCTCGTTGCCGGAAGACGACGAGCAAGAAGGATGACCATGGCAGCCAAAATCCCGTTCACCTTCAAGATTTACCGAGGTGACAAGCTCGAGCGCGAAGAGACGTTGCAGTCCGAAGTGCCCGGCGTCGTCAAGATCGGCAAGCTCGAGTCCTCGCACCTGCGCATCGAAGACGAGAACGTCTCGCGCATGCACGCGGTGATCGAGATTTCCGATCCAACCGAGATCAACATCATCGATCTCGGCAGCGCCAACGGCACCGTGGTCAACGGCCAGAAGGTCAACAAGGCCAAGGTCTCCGATGGCGATGAGCTGGCGCTCGGCGACACCCGCGTCGTGGTGGCGATCGGCGCACCAGTCGAGGAGGCCGCCGCTCCTGCTGCCGCCGCTCCCGTGCCTGGTGTCGTTCCGCCAGGCGCGGGCGTGCCTGGTATCCCAGGTATCGCAGCTCCTGGTGGCGTCGTCGCGCCTCCCGGGATGGCTCAGCCGGCAGCGGCGCCCGCCGCGCAGGCCTTCGCCCCAACACACGATCCAACCCTCGACCGCCAGGATGGCTCTCGCGCGATCGAGGTCACGGCGATGTTCGAGGAGACCGTCGTCGAGGTTCGTCATCTCGACAACCCGAAGGCCGGAACGGTCAGCCCGCTGACGTGGGCCGTCCTCGTGCTCGGCTGGGGTACCCTCGCCGGTGGCTTCCTGATGGCGGTCATCATGGCGATCACTACAGAGCCAGGCAAGGCCGGTCAGGGCGGTCTCGGTGCGCTGCTCTCGGCGCTCGGCGTCTCGGTCGGCATCTATGGTATCGGCCGGCTGCTGTCCGAGCGTAAGTCTCCCGACTACGGCCTTGGCGAGTCGGTGAAGGCCGACCTCCACGTCGCCCATAGCGCGATCCCCGGCGACTACTTTCCGCTGATCAAGTCCACCGGACGTGACTACCAGCTCAACTACACCAAAGAGATGAAGGGCGATGTCACCATCGGCGCCGATCGGCAAGAGCTCTCCGCGCTGGTCAATTCGGGCCTGGCGCGCTCCGGCGGCCCTGGCGGCTCGTTCTCATATCCGATCCCACAAGAGGCGCAGATCAAGCTCGACTTCGGTGAGCACACCTTCCTGATCAGCTCCGTCGCCCCCGCGCGTCGAGTCGTCGCGAGCTTCCTCTCGACCATGAACTGGAGCGCGCAGGTCTCCAACGGCCTGTCGTTCGCCGCTCACGCGCTGCTGCTCTTTCTCGTCTTCGCCATCCCGCCGGATCCCAAGGCGCTCTCTCTCGACCTCTTCAACACGGACAACAAGTTCGTGAAGTACCTCGTCAAACCTCCGGAGCAGAAGGAGGAACAGGTGCCGGAGTGGCTCAAGAAGAAGGGCCCGGACAAGGCCGGCGGCAAAGGCCAGAAGCATAAGGGCGAAGAAGGGAAGATGGGAAAGAAGACCTCGAAGAAGAAGACGGGTCTTTATGGTCTGAAGGGTCCGAAGAACAACCCCGACCCGCATATGGCCAAGCGCCTCGCCGAGGACGCCGCCAAGAACGCAGGTGTGCTCGGGCTGCTCAAGTCCTCTTCAGGTAGCCACCTGGCCTCGATCTTTGGGCGCGACTCCGCCCTCGGTACCGACGCCGAGGACGCGCTCGGTGGCTTGATCGGTGACCAGATCGGCGAGTCCTACGGTCTCGGTGGCCTCGGCCTCGCGGGCACCGGCCGCGGCGGTGGTGGTACTGGTGAGGGAACCATCGGCCTCGGAACTCTCGGCACCATCGGTAAGGGCGGCGGCGGCGGCTCCGGCGCCGGCTACGGTCGCGGCGCTGGTCGTCTCGGCGGTCGCCGCGCCCGCGCTCCGCGCGTCATCGCCGGTCGCGCTCAGGTCCGCGGCGCGCTCGACAAGGAGATCATCCGCCGCATCATCCGTCGCCACATCAACGAGGTGAAGTACTGCTACCAGAAAGAGCTGCAGGGCAACGCCAAGCTCGGTGGCCGCGTGATCGTCCAGTTCATGATCACCGCGACCGGCCAGGTTGGTACCTCGAAGGTGCAGAACTCGACGGTGAAGAACCAAAAGGTCGAGATGTGTATCGCCCGCGCCGTGCGCCGTTGGCTGTTCCCGAAGCCGAAGGGCGGCGGTATCGTCATCGTCTCCTACCCCTTCGTGCTCCGCTCCGCGGGTGGCTGATCAGCGCTCTAGCCTCGGCTTGCGACGAGCGCTTCAAGCGCCGGGCCTTCGGGTCCGGCGCTTTTATTTGGAGCACCCCCACACATGCCTCCCGTCGCCGGGCACGGCACAGCCGGCCGCACTCTTGGCCTCAGAGAGCTGGCCGTATCACCCGTATGGCTCGTTTCTTCGGCGACGACATCGGCTCGACAGCTCAGCACCCAGCTCAGTCCCGAAGGTGCGCGCCGACATGAGCGAAAGGTCTCAGACCGTCCACGAATCGCGAGCGTCGTGCGGGAGCGAGCCCGATCGCACTGACATCGCGCTTTGACAAAGGTGAACTGCGCTGGTTCAATCCAGCGATCCGTTGTTCAATCCAGCGATTTGTTCACGATCACGCGGAAGGATGACTCGACGATGACCAGACCTCGTTGGCTACGCCATGGGCTCGTGGTGGCCCTGCTCTTTGCCGTGCCTGCCTGCTCACGCATCACCTGCAGCCAGAAGCGACACCGCGCGATCGAGTTCATGAACAAGGGGGTCAAGTCGTACCGAGACGGTATCCCCGCCGCCGCGCTGCGTGATCTGAAGCGCGCCGTAGAGGAGGACGACACCTACATGACGGCGCACTACAACCTGGCGAAGGTCTTTCAGGACCTCAAGAAGTGGGAGGACGCGTCGCGTCACCTGGTGCGGGTGACCTCGATCGAGCCGAAGAACTCGCGTGCCTTCTACGATCTCGGCACCTGCTACCTGCACGTCAAGCGCTACGACCTGGCTCGTGACGCGCTGAACAAGGCGCTCAGTGTCCAACCGAAGCTCTATGTGGCTCACTACCGCCTCGGTCAAATCGCCCAGGCCCAGGACAAGCCAAAGGACGCCGACCGGCACTACCGCAAGGCGATCCAGATCAACGCCCGCTTCGTCAAGCCCTTCGTCAAGCTCGGCCTGCTCTATCTCAACTACGACTACCCAGATCTCGCGATGCAGGTGATGAAGAGCGCGGTAGCGATCAACAAAGACAGCGGCGAGGCCTACAACGCCCTCGGTGCCGCCTACCAGATGCTCAAGCAGTACGACAAGGCCGCTGACGCGTTCAAGAGGGCTCTCGAGAACCAGAGAGATCTCTACGACGCGATGTACAACCGCGGCATCGCTCTGGCGTCGCTGGGCAAGCTGAAAGAGGCGGAGAAGGCGCTGCGCCTCTTCACTCGCGCCGCTCGGGGCAAGAAGTCCGTCGACCAAGAGTGGGTTCGCGCCGCGCAAGACAAGATCTCCGAGCTCTACGGCAAGCAGCACGGGCCCTCCAGCGTGATGCCCAAGCGCCTGCCCAAGCGCGCTAAGTAACAGGTCTTACGAATGGCCGGCCCCTCCGACCCTCACCTCCCGCCTCCCTCCACAGCGCGGTTTTTTCGGCCATTTTCGGGCGCTTCCGCCTTTGATCTGAAAAACGTACCTGTGGTATAACCGTGCCCGATTTCGCGACCCACTTTTCTCAATAACTACGCGCATTCACGCGCCGCGAGCCGCCAAATCGCATCACGCGAGGCGGGATATGACGTCCGATCCGAAAAACACCGGAGCGGACTGCGACCGACGGGCCTGCAAACACGCAGGGCAACCGGCAACCCGACGGGGAGAACATGAACGAGATCAAGCAGCGCCTTAAGAGCTCGCAGAACTGGTTGGGGCTGATCGAGGAGCTCGAGGCTGAGGCTGAGGGGCTGACCGATCGTGAAGAGAAGTCCCGCCGCCTCTACGCGCTCGGGCAAGCCTGCGAAAAGCTCTTTCTACGCAAAGACAAGGCCATGGTTAACTACCAGAAGGCCTTCAAGCTCTTCCCACAGAACGTGCGACCGCTCGAGCACGCGCGGCTGATCTACCATGAGATGGGCAACCTGAGGATGGTCGCCAAGCTCATGGACTTCCAGCTGAAGGTCGTCAACGAGCCCGCAGAGCGGGCGCGGTTGTTGACGCAGCTGGCGTTCACCTTCATCGACCTGCGGCAGCTCGAGCAGGCTCGCGCAAAGCTGAACGAAGCCCATGGCGTCGATCCCAACGCCGAAGGCCTCGATGAGGCGATCGCCACGGTGAGCTACGACCCGAACGCCTGGGAGCCGGTGATCGGCGCGCTGCGCCGGCAAGCCGACCTCGCCGAGGGTGAGGTCAGAGCGAAGCTGCTCGTGCGGGCCGCGCGGATCTATTGCTTGCAGGCCCCGCAGCACGAGACTCGCGAGGAGCTGCTGCGGGCCGCCGTCGAGGCCGACCCGCAGAACGACACCGCGAACTTCCTGCTCGAAGGTCTGCTCGCCGAGCAAGATCGGAAGCCAGAGATCGTCGCGCTTCACGAGGCGCGGGTGCGCGCCGTCAGAGATGACCAGCGAGCGCGCCTCTATCAGCAGCTCGCATCGCTCTGGGCGATTCGTTTCGTCGACGTGTCAACCACGGCGACCTTCTACGAGCGCGCGCTGCGCGCCTTCTATGAGCAGGGGGCCGACTCCTTTGCCGGTCACCTTGCCGCTTTCAGCTTTCTGCGCGAGGTGCGCGTTTCACAGGGGCATGGCGTCGAGCTGCTCGAGCTCGCCGACCTCGGCCTCGAGGCGCCGCTGCTGGCCGACGATCTGCTCGTGCTGGCGCGCCTCGCCGGCGAGATCGCTTACCAGGACGTCAAAGATATCGAGCGTGCGGCGGGTTACTTCGGTTGGGTTCAGGCTCTCGAGGCGGAAAACGAGGTGCTGCTCGCCTTCTTGGGCACTCACCCCGAGGCGCAGGGGCTGGTCGATCAGGCAGCCGAGTCGTTGAGTGAGGCCGCCGAGCCAGCGGCCGAGATCGAGGCCGAGCCGCCAGAGGCTCAGGCTCTGACCGAGGCCCAGACGCCGATCGTCGCCGAGGAGCCGGCCGAGATCGAGGTGGAGGAGCCCCAGCCGCCACCAGCGGAGATCGAGGCGGAAGAGCCTGGCGAGGTCGCCGAGATGCCAACCGTTGCCGAGGAGGCCGAGGCGCCTGCCGCCGAGCAAGAGCCCGCTGAGGACGAGGCCAGCGAGGAGCAGGCCAGCGAGCAAGCGGCCGCCGAGGAGCAGGCCAGCGAGCAAGCGGCCGCCGAGGAGCAGGCCAGCGAGCAAGCGGCCGAAGAGGAGCAGGCCAGCGAGCAAGCGGCCAGCGAGGAGCAGGCCAGCGAGCAAGCGGCCAGCGAGCAAGCGGCCGAAGAGGAGCAGGCCGAAGAGGAGCAGGCCGAAGAGGAGCAGGCCGAAGAGGAGCAGGCCGAAGAGGAGCAGGCCGAAGAGGAGCAGGCCAGCGAGCAACAGGCCGAAGAGGAGCAGGCCGAAGAGGAGGAGGCCAGCGAGCAAGAGGCCGAAGAGGAGGAGGCCAGCGAGCAAGAGGCCGCCGAGGACGAGGCCAGCGAGGAGCAGGCCGCCGAGGACGAGGCCGCCGAGGAGGAGGCCAGCGAGCAAGAGGCTGTTTCAGACGGAGAGGAACCTGAAGAGGTTGAAGAGCCCGCTGCCGAGGAGGCCGAAGAACCCGCCGAGGTCGCCGCGGCGTCGGTCCCGCTCGAGGTCCACGAGGACGTCGACGAGGCGACAAAGGCGCTCTTCGACGCCGCCGCCGAGGCCGAGGCCGAGGCGCCAGAGAAGGGCGTCGAGGCCTGGCGCAAGGTCGCTCAGCGGCAGCGCAAGCTGCGCACACCTAAGCGCCACCTGGCCAAGCTCTACCGTGAGCTCGAGCGCTGGAATCAGCTCGCCGACGTGCTCAAAGACGAGAAAGACCTCGTCGACGATCCGGTCGAGAAGAAGGCGATGTTGCTCGAGATGGTCGAGCTCTATCGCGAGCGCTTGAACCTCGACGTGATGGTCGTCAACAGCCTGGCCGAGCTGCATAAGCTCGATCCCCAAGACGCCGCCGTGCTCGACGAGATGATCGTCCAGTACGAGAGCATGAGCCGCTGGACCGACCTGATCTCGACGCTGAAGAAGAAGGCCGAGGTCGTCGCCGACGCTGTCGAGCAGGTCGAGATCTGGACCCGCGTCGCCACGCTCTTTGCCGAGCGCTTCTCCAACCAGGCCGAGGCGATCAAGGCCTACGAGCAGATCCTCGAGATTGACCCGACCAACCGTCAGGCGATGACCGAGCTGCGCGCGATGTACGAGCGTCGCCGCGACTGGGACAAGCTGATCGCCGTCGCCCAGAAAGAGATCGATCTGCTCGACACCGACGAGGAGCGGGCGGCGGCCTACCTCGAGGTCGCCGAGCTGGCCTCGACCAAGGTCAAGCGGCCGCAGATCTCGATGGAGCTCTGGGGCAAGGTCGCCGAGCTCGATCCGAACAACCTCGAAGCCCTCTCTCACCTCGAGACGCTCTACGAGCGCGCCAAGGACTGGGAACAGCTCGCCGATGTCTGCCAGCGGCAGGTTGAGCTCACCGACGACATCGAGCATAAGAAGCAGACGTTGCAGAAGCTCGGCGTGCTCTACTCGGATAAGGCCGTCGACGACGAGAAGGCGATCGAGGCCTGGCGAGCGCTGCTCGAGCTCGACTCGACCCACCGCCGCGCCCAGGACTCGCTGAAGAAGCTCTACCTCGCGGCGCGCGCCTACCAGGAGCTCGAGGAGTTCTACGCCAGCCAGGGCAAGTACGACGAGTTCATCCGCGTGCTCGAGCGGCAGGTCGACTCGGAGGAGCCAGAGCGGCGCCTCGAGCTCTACTTCAAGATCGCCGAGCTCTGGCAGGTGCAGCTCGAGAAGCCAGACCGCGCCGCGCGAGCCTATGAGAAGGTGCTCGCCCTCGATGAGCGCAACCTCCGCGCCGCCGAGGCGCTGATCCCAATCTACGAGGGCGGCCGCGACGTCAAGAAATACGTCCACGTGCTCGAGATCCAGCTCTCCCATACGGAGGAGCCAGAGCTCTCGCTGGAGCGTATTCGCGCCCTCGCCGAGCTCGCCGAGCAGCGTCTGCGTGACAAGGAAGGCGCCTTCGACTGGTACCTCAAAGCCTTCGAGGTCGACAGCTGTGCCGCGTGGATCCGCAACGAGGCCGAGCGCCTCGCCGCCGAGGTGGGCCACTGGCCACGGCTCGTCGACGCCTACGAGGCGGCCTACGACCGGATCACCGATCCCCTCGATCAGCTGCCAGTGATGCTCACCGTGGCTCGCGTCTTCGAGGAGGAGCTGGCCAACACCGAGGAGGCGCTGCGCGTCAACAAGCGCATCCTCGAGATCGAAGAGCAGAACGAAGAGGCTGTGGGCGCCCTCGAGCGGCTCTACACCGCCACGCAGCAGTGGAACGAGCTGCTCGACATCTACCAGCGCAAGATCGAGATGGTTGTCGACGCAGAGGAGCGCAAGGAGATCTACTTCCGCATCGCCTTCCTCTATGAGGAGGAGTTAGCCGATCCGGATCGGGCCATCGAGGCCTACAACACGGTCCTCGACATCGACGGCAACGAGACCCGGGCGATGAAGGCTCTCGACGCGATCTACCAGCGCCTCGAGCGCTGGGCTGAGCTCGCCGAGGTGCTGCTGCGTGAGCTGACGATGGTCAACGCCGACGACGCCGAGGCGATCCTGGCGCTGAAGTATCGCCTGGGGCAGCTGCGCGAGACGCACCTCGACGACGTCCCCGGGGCGGTAGAGGCCTACCGCGACATCCTGGAGATGCAGCCCGACCACGAGGACGCGCGCCTGGCCCTCGAGCAGCGCCTCGAAGACGAAGACCACCAGCTCGAGATTGCGACGATCCTCGAGCCGATCTACACCCAGCTCGAAGAGTGGCAGCGCCTGGTGCAGGTGCATGAGATCCAGCTCTCGCGGCAGGACGAGCCGCTGAGCAAGGTCGAGCTGCTGCTGCGTATCGGCGGCCTCTGGGTCGAGAAGATCGGTGACGGTGATCAGGCCTTCCACGCCTACAGCCGCTGCTTTAAGGTCGAGCCGACCAACGAGATCGCCCGTGGCGAGCTCGAGCGCCTGGCTGGCATCGCCGAGCGCTGGGACGATCTGGCGAGCCTCTACGAGGAGGCCACCACGGAGGCCCTCGACGCCCCCCTACAGCATGAGCTGTTGCTCAAGCTGGCGGCGCTGATGGAGGAGCGCCTCGAGCGCCCGGAGCGGGCGATCGAGTTCTACCGAAAGGCCCAGGAGCTGGAGCCCGAGCATGCTCCGACGCTCGACGCCCTCGAGCGCCTGTATCAGCGCGGCGAGCAGTGGAACGAGCTGCTCGAGGTCTTCCGCCGCAAGGCCGACCTCTCCCTCGACGCCGAGGAGCGCGAGGGGCTCTTCTCCAAGATGGCCTACATCTGGGAGGAGATGCTGCAGAACCTCGCCGAGGCGGTGAGCTGCTATAACGAGATCCTTGCCCAGGAGGACGGCAACGTCGAGGCGCTGCGCGCCCTCGACCGGCTCTACACCGCGCAGAGCGCCTGGCACGAGCTGGCCGATAACCTCACCCGCCAGCTCTCCCTGGCCGAGACCAGCGGCGAGAAGGTCGAGTTCCTCGTGCGCCTGGCCAAGCTGCGCGAGACCGAGCTCGCCGAGACCGCCGCGGCGGTTGACACCTATCGCCAGGTGCTCGAGCTCGATCCGGTCAACGAGGCGGCGGTGCTCGCCCTCGAGGGCCTGATCGGCAACGAAGAGCATCAGCAGACCGTAGCGACGATCCTCGAGCCGTACTACAAGGGCGCGGGCGATTGGCAGAAGCTGATCGGCGTCTACGAGATCATGGTCAATCACGCCTTTGATCCGACGCGCAAGATCGAGCTGCTGCATCAGATCGCCGAGCTCTACGAGATCGCCGGCGAAGACCAGGCCAGCGCCTTCGGCGTGTTCGGTCGGGCCCTGCGTGAGGACGCTGCTCACGAGAGCACGCAGCAGAACCTTGAGCGCCTCGCGCGCAGTCTCGCTTCGCCTCAGGACGAGAGCGCGTTGGGTGGTTGGGAGCAGCTGGTCGCGCTCTACAACGAGCTGGTGGCCGACGTCATGGACGAGATGCTCGCTGTCGCGCTGCACATGAAGGTCGCCTCGATCTGGGAGATCGAGCTGGGCAACCTCGCCGAGGCGGCGGAGGCCTACAAGCGCATCCTCGCCCTCGACATGCAGAACCTGCCGGCGGTGGACGCCCTCGAGCAGATCTACATGCGCGCCGAGCAGTACCCAGAGCTGGTAGCGATCCTGCTCAAGAAGGCCGACATCGTGCTCGACGCCGAAGAACGTAAGCAGCTCTTCTTCCGCGCCGCGCAGATCAACGAGGAGCTGCTCGAGGCGTTCGAGAAGGCCATCGAGGTCTACGTGATGGTCCTCGACATCGACGACTCGGACCCGCAGGCGATCGACGCCCTAGAGCGCCTCTATCAGCGCCTCGAGCGGTGGGAGGACCTCAAGGACATCTACATGCGCAAGGCGGAGCTCACCGTCGAGGTCGAGGATAAGAAGCAGATCTTCTACGCCCTCGGCCGCCTCTACGTCGAGCAGCTCACCGACCTCGACCGCGGCATCGAGACCTTCCAGAACGTGGTCGATCTCGACCCGGAGGACCTGACGGCGATCCGCTCTCTCGACGCGCTCTTCCAGCGCGCTGAGCGCTGGTACGACCTCCTGCAGGTGCTCGAGCGTCAGGTCGAGCTGGCCGGCGCCTCGCCGGAGGGCGTCGACCTCAAGCATCGCATCGGCCTGCTCTGGGAAAACGAGCTCGGTGACCTCACCCGCGCCGTGGAGACCTACCGCGACGTGCTGATCACCGATCCGACGTACCAGCCGACCCTCGCCGCCCTCGACGCGATCGTCCATGGCGAAGAGGAGCCGGTGATCGCCGCCCAGGTCCTCGAGCCGGTCTACGAGCAATCGCTCGAGTGGGCCAAGCTGGTCGAGCTGCTCGAGGTGATGAACCGCCACCTCGACGATCCCTTCCGTAAGCTCGAGCTCCTCCATCGCATCGCCGAGCTCTACGAGCTGCGCCTCGAGGACAGCCCGCGCGCCTTCGAGGCCTTCGGCCGCGCGCTGGCCGAGGACTCGGCTGACGAGAGGTCCTTGGCCAACCTCGAGCGCCTCGCCGGTGAGATCAGCGGCTGGGAGACGCTGGCTCAGCTCTACGAGAAGGAGCTCGAGAAGCTGCTCGAGCCCGACCGCCAGGTCGAGATGGGCCTGCGACTAGCTCGCGTTTACGAGGAGGAGCTTCAGCAGGCTGATCGCGCCATCGAGCATTTCAAACAGGTGCTCGAGGCCGACATGGACAACCGCGCCGCGATCCTCTCGCTCGATCGCCTCTACATGGAGGGGGGCCAATGGGAGGAGCTGGCAGAGATCCTGCGCCGTGAGGTGCGGATGGCGGACACGGAGCAGGACATCATCGACCTCCAGTTCCGCCTCGGCCAGCTGCAGCAGGAGCAGCTGCAAGACCTGCCCAACGCGATCGAATGCTATCGTGAGATCTTGGCCTCCACGCCAGAGCACGGCCCCTCGGTGACCGCCCTAGAGTTGCTCTTCGGCGAGGGTCAGCACCAGCTCGAGATCGCCGAGATCCTCGAGCCACTCTACCGCATGGGCGAGCACTGGGAGAAGCTGGTCAAGATCATGGAGGTCCCCCTCGAAAGGCAGGAGGACCCCTTCGAGAAGGTGCAGGGGATCCAGCGCATCGCCGAGATCTGCGAGCAGCGCCTCGGTGACCATGAGCGGGCCTTCCGCTGGTGGGGCTACGCGCTGCAGTTCGACCCGATGGCCGAGCTGATCTCTGAGGAGCTCGAGCGCCTGGCCCGCGTCGTCGACGGCTGGGAGGAGCTGGCAGGCTTCTACAAGGCGGTGCTGGAGAACCTCGACGACGACGACAAGCGCCGCATGCTGAAGATGGCGGCGCGGGTCTACGATGAGGAGCTACGCGACCACGGTCAGGCGGAGGAGGCCTACCTGCGCGTGCTCCAGCTCGACGACATCGACAACGACGCGCTCTGCGCTCTGGACCGGATCTACAACCAGGCCAGCATGTTCCCGGAGCTTGCTGAGATCCTGAAGCGGCGCATCGCGATCACCGACGGCACCGACGAGCTGGTGGAGCTCTCGCTGCGCCTCGGCCAGACCTTCGAGGTCGCCCTCGAGGACTTCGACAACGCCGTCCAGACCTACAACGACGTACTCGACTCGGACTCCCGTAACGCGCAGGCCCTCGACTCTCTCGAGCAGATCTACTTCCAGCGGATGGAGTGGCAAGAGCTGCACGACACCTACGAGAAGATGATCGACATCGCCCCCGGCGACGCCGGCGTGGCCGACTGCTACGCGCGGATGGCGAAGATCGCCTCCGACGCCCTCGACGACGCCTCCCAGGCGCAGGACCTCTGGACCCGCGTCCTCGACCTCCGCGGCGAAGACCCGGTGGCGCTCTGGGCGCTGGCTGACCTCTACGAGGCCGCCGAGGAGTGGCGCGAGCTGGTCGAGGTGCTGCAGCGCCAGGTGCACATCACCGAGGAGCCGCACGCGCAGATCCGGCTCTATCAGCGCCTAGGCCGCATCTGGGGCGATAACCTCGGTCGTGAGCGCAACGCCCTCGAGAGCTGGCAGAAGGTGCTCGAGATCGACCCTTCCGATCTCACGGCGCTCTACGCCATCGCGCGGATCTACCGCGAGACGCAGGCCTGGGAGGAGCTGGTCGAGACGCTGCATCGGCTGATCGACATCGGCATCACCTCCGATATGGCCGACGAGGACCTGAAAGACCTCTACATCCAGCTCGGCCAGCTGCAGGGTGAGATCCTCCTGCGGCCGCAGGAGGCCGTCGACGCCTGGCGCAAGGTGCTCGATTTACAGGGAGACAGCTTCCAGGCCCTCGCGGCTCTGGAGCAGCTGCTGACGCAGGAGGCGCGCTGGGAAGAGTGCATCCAGGTGCTGGAGAAGAAGGTCGCCGTGCTGGCCGACGATCAGGAGAAGATCGACGTCCTGCTCCAGGCGGCCAACATCTGGCAGGAGAAGGTCGAGAACAACAACGAGGCGGGCAGCGTCTACGAGCGGATCCTCGAGGTCGAGGCGGCTCATCGCGTCGCCTACGAGGCCCTCAAGCAGATCTACCGCGAGGGCTGGCATTGGGAGAAGCTCGTCGAGCTGCTGCTGGCCCGTCACGAGCTGGTCGAGGATAAGGAGACCCGGGTCGAGCTGCTGCAGGAGATCGCCAAGGTCTACGACACGCATCTCAACCAGCCCGAGGGCGCCTTCGCTGTGCTCCAGGCGGCCTTCGAGCAGGACTACACCAACGACGTAACGGTCAAGGAGCTCGAGCGGCTGGCCTCTGTGACGGGGCAGTGGAACGACCTGCTGACCAAATGCAACACGGTCGTCCAGACCATCCCAGACCCGAAGACCAAGTCGAACCTGCTGGTCAACATGGGCATCTGGTATGGCAGTGAGCTGGCGCGCCTCGACTACGCGGTGGCGTCGATCAACCAGGCGCTGCAGATCGATCCGGAGAACAAGCGGGCGCTGGCTGCCCTGGCCGACTTCTATCGCAAGAACGCCCAATGGGCCGAGCTGGTGCAGGTGATCAACCGGCACCAGGACCTCGAAGAGGACCCAATCAAGCGCACGCAGCTGCTCAGCTCGATGGCCGAGGTCTTCGAGATGCAGCTCGCCGACCAGGCCCAGGCGATCAACGCCTACCGCAAGGCGCTCGAGCACGATGACAGCAACGCCGACGTGCTCGACGCGCTGCAGCGGCTCTACCGCCACAATGAGTCCTGGGAGGGGCTGATCGGCATCTTGGCGCGCAAGGCCGAGCTGGCCGAGGAGCCCGAGGAGCGGATCCAGCTCCACAGCAGCATCGGCGACCTCTACGAAGATCAGCTGCAGCGGCTTCAGGACGCGATCGGCTCCCATAAGGAAGTGCTGACGATCGAGCCGATGTATAGGCCGGCGCTGCGCTCGCTGGAGCGGCTCTATGAGAAGACCGGGCAGTTCGAGGACTACCTCGACGTGCTCGATCAGCAGCTCGACATCACCACCGCCGACGATGAGCGCGTCTCGCTCTATCAGCGCCAGGCCACAGTCTGGGAGGAGCAGTTCAACAAGCTCGATCGCGCCACCGAGTGCCTCGAAAAGATCTTGATGATCGATCAGGCGCACGTGGTGACCTACCGCTCCCTGGCGCGGCTCTACCAGACGGACTCGCGCTTCGACGACCTGGTGGAGACCTTTCGCCGCCACATCGACGCGATCAACGACCCGGTCGAGCGTGTGCAGCTCTACCAGGCGATGGGCCAGACCTATGAGGTCTCCCTACAGGACCCGGATCGGGCGATCGAGGCCTACACCGACATCCTCTCCTTCGACCCTGACCACACCCAGGCGCTCGACGCCCTAGCGCGGCTCTACGAGGACATCGAGGCCTGGGATCGGGCCGTCGACGTGATGAACCGGCTGGTGCAGCTGGTCGATGACGCGGCCTACCGGGTCAACGTGTTCTACCGCCTCGGTCGGATCCACGAGGAGCATCAACAAGACCCGCACACCGCCGAGGAGCGCTACGCACAGGCCCTCGAGCTGCACCCCGGCCACGTCGAGTCGATGATGCAGCTGGTCGAGATCTACAAGTCGCGCGGCGACTGGGCCAAGGCGGCGCAGCTGATGGTGCGCGCCGAGGAGCACTCGCAGAACGCCCTCGAGAAGGCGCGGCTGCTCTACGAGGCCGGCATGGCCTACCTCAACGAGCTCGGCGACGAGAGCAGGGCCTCAGACCTGCTGGCCCGCACCCTCGCCATCGACCCGGACCACGAGCAGGCTGGCGAGCCGCTGGCGCACCTCTACTTCAGAGATGGGCGCTACGCCGAGGTCGAGCCTGTGCTCGACATGCTGATCCGAAAGGCCGATCGGCGCGACAACCGGCGGCTGCAGGACCTCTACTACAAGCTCGCCAAGAGCTGCGACACCTTAGAGAACAACGACAAGGCGCTGAAGTACTACCGCGCCGCTTACGACATCGACTCGACCGACCTGCCGACCTTGCTGGGCATGGCCGACCTGCTGCATCGGACGGAGGACTGGGACCGAGCGTTCAAGATCTACCAGACGATCCTGGTCCATCACCGAGACAGCCAGGGCTCCGACGAGATCGTCGAGATCTTCTTTCGCCTCGGCAACATCAAGCTGAAGCTCGGCGAGCGCAAAAAGGCGCTCAACATGTTCGAGAAGGCGCTGGAGATCAACGCTTACCATCGGCCGACCCTCGAGGCGGTGGTCGAGCTGCAGTCGAAGCATAACGACTGGGAGGCCGTGGTTCAGGCCAAGCAGGCGCTCCTCGAGACCGATGACGTCGACGGGAAGTTCGAGAACTACCAACAGCTCGGCGAGATCTTCAAGACCAAGCTGGGGAGCCCCGAGCGGGCGATCCAGAACTACGAGTACGCGGCGGATCTCAAGCCCGAGAGCCACGCTGTGCTGCATAAGCTGCTCGATCTCTTCTCGGCGACCGAGCAGTGGCGGCGCGCTCTCGAGTTCATCGAGCGGCTCGCGGAGATGGAGCGCAACGAGCGGCTGAAGGCTCGCTACCACTACTCCGCGGCGGTCATCAACCGAGACAAGATCAAAGACCTCGACAACGCGCTGGTCTTCTTCAACTCCTCTCTGGACCACCAGCTGGCGAACATCTCGGCCTCGACGGAGGTCAAGCCCGAGGACCTTAAGGCTTTCGAGGCGATGGACCGCATCTGCACCCAGCGCAAGGACTGGAAGACCCAGGAGCGCAACTACCGCAAGATGATCCAGCGCCTCTCGCCGGATGGGCAGCAGGAGCTGAAGATCGTGCTCTACCACGCTCTGGGCGAGATCTACCGCTCTCGCCTACGCGACTTCTCGAGCGCCATCGCCGCCTTCGAGCTCGCCAAGGATCTGCAGCCGGACAACATGCAGCGCCACGAGATCCTGGCCGAGCTCTATGTGATCGCCGGGCCCGACTACGCCGACAAGGCGGTGGCCGAGCATCAGACCTTGATCGCCGGCTCACCCTTCAAGTACGACTCCTACCAGGCGCTGCGGCGCATCTACATGGAGACCAACCAGTACGACAAGGCCTGGTGTCTCTGCTCGACGCTCTCCTTCCTCAAGAAAGCCGACGCCGAGGAGCAGCAGTTCTACGAGCAATACAAGCAGCGCGGGTTCGTGCGGGCCAAGGCGCGGATGACCGACGAGATGTGGCGTCGCGACATCTTCCACCCCGACGAGGACGTCTATATCGGCACGATCTTCAGCGCCATCGCGCCGGTGGTGGGAGCGATGACCGCCCAGCCCCATAAGAAGTTCGCGCTCAAGCGCAAGGAGCGGCGCGATCTGGCCACCGACCAGCTGCTCTTCTCTCGCGTCTTCAACTACGTCACGAGCCTGCTCAACGTGGTGCAGGCGGACCTTTACCTCAAGCCTCAGAGCCCGACGGGCCTGCAGATGGCGCATACCACCGAGGCTCCGTCCTTCGTGGTCGGCGCCGACCTGCTGCAGGGGCGGCCGGAGCGGGAGCTCGCCTTCGCCATCGCCAAGGAGCTGACCAACCTGCGGCCCGAGCATTTCCTGCGCCGCGTGCTGCCAGCGGCGTCTCAGCTGCGTACGGTCTTCTTTGGCGCGCTGAAGATGTGCAACCCACAGTTCCCCGTGCCTCCCGGTGATGTGCCCGAGGTCGACAAGATCCTCAAGTATGTCCGCGATCGGATGCACGCCGGTCAGCTCGAGCAGCTCGCTGGTGTGGTCAAGAGCTTCATCGAGCGCCGCGGTGAGGCGAACCTCAACAAGTGGCTGATGGGCGTCGAGCTGACCTCCAACCGTGTGGGCTTCGTGGTCTGCAACGACCTCGAGGTGGCCGCGAAGATGGTCAGCACCGAACCGACGGCGATCGGCGGATTGCCACCGAAGGAGAAGGTAAAGGAGCTCATCCTCTACAGCGTCTCCGAGGAGTACTTCCGTGTGCGCAACGAGCTCGGGCTGACGATCGGCCAGTAGGCGATCGCATCCCTAGCCTTCGGGTGGCCCGTGCGGGGCCAAGAAGTTGTCCACGTCTACTGCAACCGCTAGTCTCGAACAACGCTCGCTCAGCGCCAGGCTCGCGCCGAGGCGCTGCGCGGAGCAGCCATCGGGCCGGGCTGAGCTGCCCCTGCCGAGGATCGCGTGGTCGAAGGTCAGACAGAACAATACGTGATGCTGCGCAACGCCCTGCTGGAGATGCGGGATGATGGTAGCGCCGTCATGTCTCTGCTGACCTTTCAGCCCGATAACGGCGCCTGGTGGGTCGCGTCGGCGCATAGCGAGCTGCGGACGATGCTGATCGAGGGGCGCCTCGATGACGCCGACATCCTCGGCGGTCTGATCGCCACCGTGCTGGAGATCCAAGAGGGCGGCGCCGACGACGAGCTTGCGGAGCATAAGATCCACCGCGAGGCGCTGCGTTGGCTGGTGGAAGGGATCGGCGCGATCCTCGAGCGCGAGCCCCAGCTCGGCATCAGCCAGCTCGAGAACCTCACGGGCGCGGTCTACAGCCAAGAGTCACTCCAATGGGTCGCCTGGTTCTGGGTCTCGCGAGCCACCGCCGATACCGGCGATCTCCCCCGGGCGCTCGAGGCTGGACGTGAGGGCCTGGCTCTCGCCGAGCGCATCGACGACAAGGCCCGCAGCATCAGCCTGCGCCGGCTCGGCGAGCTGGAGGTGCTGGCGGGCGATGATGTGGCGGCGAGCCACTACCTCGACCAGGCCGCCGAGCTCTTTGGCCAGATCGGCGACGAGCATGGGCAGGCCACGACCCACCTCGCGCGAGCGCGCCTCGAGGCTGCTGCTGGGCGTACACAGGAGGCGACCGCTGCCGCGCTGCAGGCTCGCGAGGCCGACGCCGACTGGGACGAGCCCGTGCTCTTTCTGGCCCGGCAGGCGCTCTGCGACGGCAACCCCGGCCGCGCCGCTGCCGTACTCTACCCCTTCCTCCAGCGCGAACAACCTGCCAGCGATGTCCAGCGTGAGATGCGCCTGGTCGGGCTCTTACAGCGCGGCGAGGTCAGCGGTGAGGTGATGGCGCAGTTCTGCCGGCTGGCTGAGCGCGCTCCTGATAGAGAGACCGTGGCCACGCTGCAGCAGCTGGTCGAGGAGGCTCCTGACTTCGTACAGCTCCGCGAGCACCTGGCGTGGCAGCTGCTCAAGCTCGAGCGCGACGAGGAGGCGGCCGCGCACTTCGACAACCTCTCGAAGCGCAAGCTCGACGGGGAGGTACACTCCTCGGTGCTCCTCGGGCTGGGCTGTCTCGCCAACCGCCGCAATCGACACCGCAAGACCGGCGCCCGGCTCCATCGAGCCACAGCGGCAGGCTCTCCAAGCTCTCCCGAGAACCCGACACTGAAGCTGACGCGGGTGGAGGTCGACCCTGAGAGGCAGGCGAGGGCGACCTCCTCTGGGCTCCCTGCGGTGAAGGTGCCTCTCGCCGAGGCCGACGCCGACCTGGACCCGACGGCGCTCGCCAAGGCGCTCGAGCAGAACACCGCGGAGCAGGCGGCGGTGCAGCGCGAGGCGATGCTCGAGCTCGAGGCCGCCCCGCCGGCGCCGGAGGCGCCATCTTTGGATTTCACGATGTGGGGTGGCCCCGATGACGAACCCACCGTCACGCCCGCTCAGGTCGACGGCGCTTCGACGATGCGCTTATCGGTCGAGATGCTCGACGCACTCAACGACGGCTCGACCAAGACCCCACCCGCCGATGGGCAGCCGATCCGCCTCGAGGTCAGCGATCCGATGCCCGCCCTGCGGTCGAGAGGCCGCCCCTCGAGCGGCAGCACGACGCAGAAAAGCCGCGGCGGCGGCTCGGGAGGCGGCGCAGCCAAGGCCGCGTTCACGGGTGATCTACAGCTGCTCGCCGTGCCGGACCTGCTCGAGTTTCTGAAGAGCAGCAGGCGCACCGGGACGCTGGTCGTGACCTCCGAGAGCGGCATCGGCGCCGTGAACCTCAAGGGCGGCAACATCACCGGCGCGGCCGCGCCAGGCAGCGACAACCTCGGCGACATCCTCAAGCGCGACGGCATCGTCGACGAAGACACGCTGAAGCAGGCCGCCGCCCAGCAGCAAGCCGACCAGCCCGAACAGCTCCTCGGCTCGATCCTCGTCTCCCAGGGCGTCGTAGACGCCACCCAGGTGCGTAAGGCCCTGACCCAGCAGGTGCAGAGCGCGATCATTCAGATGTTGCGCTGGGACACAGGCCGCTTCGCCTTCGAGCCCGAGCCCCCCTCGAAGACCACCGACGAAGAGATCGAGATCGTGCTTGACACCCAAGGTGTGCTCCTCGACGCCCTCCGCGAGTTCGACGAGCAGAACAGGTAGGGTCTTGCGCATAGGTCTGTGAGACGCGTGGTCGAGCGATGGTGTTAGCGTTTGCGCTTAGGCCGCAGAAGATATACGTGAAACCGTGTACCGTCCGCCGCCTTCAAGACGAAGCGCTGATGCTTGGAGTCGTATTTCGCTGTGCTGAGCGCCTCATGCCAATCTTTGCCTAAGTGAGCACTTACCTTCTCTGTCACAACCGATCCACGACCGGTTCCCGTGATCTCGATTGTGCCTTTGCGTTTGCCTGTTTTGGTGACGATTGCAGCGTGGGCGTTGCCCTTGCCTGGCCAGCGGAGCGTCACGACATCTCCAGGCCGAAGGTCGGCTGGGGACACGATTCTCTGGAAGTAGCGGCGGTGGGAATGCAGCGAGCCCGCACCCGCGTACCGGTGCTTGTCACTCAACGGCATCACGTATCCACTCTTTGAGAGCGCCTCTCCAACGAAAAAGTTGCACTTGTATGCGCCGCGCATCCAGCTGAGCTTCGTCTTGCCTGGCTTCTGGTTGCGGTCTAGTTGGGGGTTGATGCTCGTTGGCGCTTTCTCTTTGGCGAACTCGTTGCTACGGGTTCTCTGAAGTTCGAGCGCTGCCTTCGCGACGGCCGCACGACTCCTTGGTTCGAGTCGGCAGCGAAGCAACGCTGACAGCAACCTCTCGGCCGAGCGTCCATTGGACTTCTGGTCCCTCTTACTCAAGCGGGACAGGTAACGATGAACTCGAGAGAGTTCACGTCGCCCCGACAATTTGCCATCCTTGTTCTTGTCGAGCGCAGCAAGCGCTGGTTTGTGTTGGGCATCTGCGTGATGTGTTGAGCAGGCCATGTCAACACCTCGCTGCATGCGCGTGAGTACATCTCGTCGGCTGATTGTTGCCATTTTGGTCTTTCCTTTTCAGGCTGAACTCTTATCGGCTCGCGGAGCGCATTGTTGCGTGGCTTTTCTTGTCGTAACCTTGTCTCTATGTCGCGAGGGTTGATGACCGCGCTGGTGTTGGCATCCACGCTGGGTTGCGTCAGGGCGGCTCGCGCGCGGCCTCGTCAGCGCCCTCTAATGGAAGCGCTGACAGCGACGCAGCAGGCGTTCGTCGGGCGCTATCTCGGCCGTCGCTCACGGCGAGTCCACATCGTCCAGATCGAGCGCGTGCTGCGGGGCAACCTGGTGCGAGGTCGGCGCGAGTTCGTCGGCCGGTTGCCGGCCGGCTCTAGCCCCTCTCGGGCGGTGCCGCCCGTTGGAGGGCGCTTTCTGGGTTTGACGGACGCTCGCGGGCGGCTAGCCTGGGTGGGCGTTCGTGCGGTCGCGACGCCTCGTGGCCAGGTGGCGAAGCTGCCGTTCGAACGCGCGCCGCTGAGGATGCGCGATCTTGACGCGAAGGCCGACGAGCTCGCGACGCCGGCGCTGCTCACGCTGGACCAGGTTGTGGGCTTCTTCGCGAAAAAGGGGCTGCGATGGCGGCTCCGCGGTCATCTCTTCTTTCGCTCCCCGCGTGACGGGCGCCGCCGGCGCTCGGCGATCACGCTTCGCTTCGACGTGGCGATGAAGCGAGCGGGTGGTCGCTGGCTGACCCATGGGAGGGCCTTGGGCTTGCCTCATCACCGCGGGCTGCCAGCACAGCCTCCGTCGATCTGGATGGGGGTCACGAAGACAGCGCATTTCGTGGCGGTCTATCGGAATGCACGTCCACGACCGCTCATGATCGGCGCCGTATGCACAGGCCGAGTCGCGAAGCGGCCGTCAAGGGCAGGGGCGAATACCGACCCTGAGTTGAAAGGTGCCCCCGTGCTCGAGGCGCGCTTCTTTGTCATGAGCCCGCGTCTGATCACGCGGGGCGATTTCCTGCGCTACCTCCGCGACGCTCGGCTGAGCGGCGTCGCCTCCCGCTTCGCGATCCGCTGCTGCGGCAGTTCACGTTCGCGTCGGCAAGGGAAAGGCAAAGCGAGTCTTCGCCTCTGGAGCTTGACGCTGTATCAGCGGCTCGAGGAGCAGGGAGTGCTGCGAAGCCCGGCCGGTCGCACGATCCGCGTCCACGACGACAACGACGATGACGATGTGGTTGTCCACGCACCTCGTGATGGGGTGACCTTGCGTGTTGGACGGCGGCCAACGTTGAGGCCGCTGTCGGCGACGCTCGACGATCACGACTACCTGCTCGTGCCGAAGCTGCCGGTTCGCATCGTCCAGGCTGGCCCACCCAAGCGCGTCCTCGCCTGCAGGCTATCCTACCGAGGCTCGATCATGCTGCGCAGGTCGCGTCCGCACACACGGAGCGGGCGCTCCAAAGGGACGCGGCGCTAAGAGCACCCCACGACCGAGCTCGGCCTGCGCTGAGCGCCCTGCGCTGAAACACCGTCGACATAGTCGAGCCTCTCGTCGAGACGGCCGTTCGTTTTCGAGACCGTGCCCCTCCAAGACGAACTCTTCGGTCTCCAGCCCCCACTCCGGACGTGACCAGGCTTGATCTCTGGACTTTGGCCAGCGAAGCGCGGTGGGGCTGTGTTTGGTTCTCCGTTCGTGTTCCACGCACACGTCGGACCAACCACCGAGGAGCCACGGATGTCCTACCGCTCGTTGCCATACTCCCCAGTACTCTTGGGGCTGCTCTTGCTCCCTTCGGCCTGCTCCTCGTCGGAGCAGGCGCTCGCTGACGCCTGGAGGGAAGATAAGAGCACCACCGCGAAGGACGCTGGCATCCACGACCTGAACCTCGGCCACCTCGCTCGGGTCTACGAGGTGGATCCGGAGACAACACCAACGCTCAAGGATGTAGTGCTGAGAAACGTCGCCGAGGACGTGGGAGGTGTGCTGACCAGCGCAGCAGACAAAAACGGCGTACGCAAGATCCGGGTCGTGAGCTGCGTCGACGAGGGGCGCGTGGACCAGGGGCGGCGCGTTTGCACCTTGAAGGCCAGAGCCAACGCCATGGACAACGGCAACTTCGTCTTTGCCGACCTGGCCCAGGGCGGGACAGCCGTCGACGATCGCGCCGCCGAGGTGATGGCCTATTACCACGTCCAGCGAGCCTACGACTTCGTCACCTCGAAGGCTGTGGGCCTTTTCGACGTGCTGCCCGCCCGTCACACCCAGGATGGTAAGGCCGTCCCGCTGACGGTGGTGGTGAACTTCCGCGCGCCGAGCGCCTCCGGACCGCTGAAGCGCACCGGTCGGGCGATGTACTTCCCGCAGGAGTTTGGCCGCATGGGCATGTTTGCGATGGAAGGCCTGAAGGGCATTGAGGGCGACGTGCTTGTCTTCGGCCAAGGCAACCACACGGACTTCGCCTACTCTGGTGAGACGGCCTACCACGAGTTCGGCCATATGGCCTTTACGGCGCTCACCGGGACCTATTTCTATACCTACGCTGATAACTTCGGCATGTGCCACCTCAACAATGTCATCAGCGAGGGCATCGCCGACACCTTCGCTTGGCTGATCTCGGGGCACCGCACGCTTGGCGAGTACTGCGATATCGAGTCGGGGAAAGCGGGCGCCTACATCCGCCACGCGGACAACAAGGCGCGCTTTCCGAAAGACCTGGTGGGGCTCTTCTTGCGCGACGGCCAGGTGCTCTCCGGAGCACACTACGAGGCCTTCCAGCTGCTCCGAGAGAAGGCCAAGCTCGACCAACACGCCTTCGCCCGGCTGCTCATGAAGACCCTCATGAGCCTCGCCAAATACAAGGGCAAGATCTCCTTCGCGATCTACGCTGACGAGTTCCTGAGCACCGCGACGAGCCTCGGCCAGGGAGACCATGTCAAGGCCCTGCGAGCGCTCTTCGAGGCACGAGGGCTCTATCGTCCCCGCGCGAAGGACATCACCAGCTTCGATGGAAAAGCCGGCGTCGACCACCTCCTGCTAATCGACGGCACCGATCCCATGAAGGGCGGTGCCTTCATGAAGACAACCCGCGATGGCGTTCCCGCCTCGATGGCCACCACCTTCGTGCAGTCTTTCGTAGATCTCCCCAAGGGCAACTCGATCATCGAGCTCGCGGCGACCCTCGACCGCCACCTCACCTTCCCCTCGGACCCATCGACCCTCGACGTGGAGCTGCTGCTGCGTAAGGACGGGCCGATCCTCTACGATGTCCAGCAGACGCCGGTGACGATCGACTTCGACCTGGCGCAGAAGCCAACCCTCGCGACCGTGCCGTCGCCCCGGGGCTCCATCCGACGGGCCACCTGGACCCTGAAGGGGCTCCAGGGCGGCGCCCGCTACTACCGACACATCGTCAACTACGGCGCTAGTGGCGGCTCCCTGCGCAACCTTGAGGTCTCCATCAGGTAGAGCTGCCGATCGGAAGCGCGCGCTTGGGCACGTGCTGCTCTTGCCGCCACGGGCGCGGACGCTCTCGCGGGCCCAGACCGCCAGCAGATCGTTGCCCTGAGGCATCGGGTTTTCCCAGCGCCAGCGATCGACGCTGCAGACCCGCAGGTCGCCGAGCAGAAACGGCTTGCCTCAAGGTCGACGGGGGGTCTTGCTGCCCTTGCCGCGCGCTCTTGTCTGGGCAGCCCGCTGCCAGCAGGGTGAGCAGTGAGAGGAGGGCAGCAGGGCCGACCGCGACACGAGCGCTCACGGCAGGGCCGCGACGGCGGCGGCGAAGTCGTCGCCGCGGGCGATGTAGTCGACGTACATATCGTAGCTGCTGCAGGCCGGCGAGAGCACCACGGCGTCGCCGGGCTCGGCGAGCTCGGCGGCGCGTCGCACAGCCTCGGCCATCGAGGCGGCGCGGCTGATCGGCGCGGCGCCCTCGAGGGCGCTCTCCATCGCGTCGGCCGCGGCGCCGATCAACACCAGGTGTCGACAGACCTGCTCGAGCATGGGGCGTAGCGGAGCATAGTCGCCGCCCTTGTCTTTGCCGCCGGCGATCAGCACGACCCGGGTCGAAAAGCCCGAGAGCGAGCCGACGACGGAGCCGACGTTGGTCGCCTTGGAGTCGTTGTAGAAGCGCACCTCGTCGCGCTCGCCGCAGAGCTGCATCCGATGGGGCAGCCCCTCGAAGCCCTCGAGCGCGGCGAGGCACGACGCCGGGCTGGCGCCCGAGAGGCGCGCCGCCAGCAGCGCGGCCAGCGCGTTCTGTCCGTTGTGTCGACCCGGGAGCCGCAGCGCGGCGCGCGGGTAGCGCTCGACCTGGCCGCGGGGCAGGCGCACGCAGAGCTCGTCCGCGTCGGTCCAGGCCCCAGTGCTGTGGCTGCGCTCGCTGCGAAAGGTCACCAGCGGGGCCACCGAGCGGCTGCCGATCATCTGGCAGCGGCGCTGATCCGGGTCGGCGTTGACCACCGCCCAGTCGTCCATCGTCTGGCGCTCGAAGACCCGCGCCTTGGCCTCGACGTAGCTGTCGAAGTCGGGGTAGCGGTCGAGGTGGTCTTCGCTGAGGTTGAGCAGCATCGCCACGGTGGCGTGGAAGCGCGCGACGGTCTCGAGCTGGAAGCTCGACAGCTCGAGTACGCAGGCGCCGCCGGGCTTCAACCCCGGGTGGTCGTCGAGCACGGCGCGGCAGAGCGGGACGCCGAGGTTGCCGCCGACGAAGGTTGGCCTGCCGCCCTCGGCGAGCATCGCGCCGCAGAGCGAGGTGGTGGTCGACTTGCCGTTGGTGCCGGTGATCGCGACGATCGGCGCCTCGACGAAGCGCGCCCCGAGCTCGAGCTCGCCGATGATCGGCACGCCCGCGGCCCGGGCCGCCGCCAGCGCTGGGAGCGGTGGCACGCCCGGGCTGAGCACGATCAGCTCGGCCTCTTCGAAGACCTGCGTCGGGTGGCCGCCGAGCACGCGTTCGACGTCATCGGTGGCGAGCGCACCCAGCGCGCCCTCGAGCGCCCCTCCGTCGCGGCTGTCGTTGAGCGTCAGGCGCGCGCCCTGGGCCATACAGAGCTCGGCCGCGGCCAGCCCGGAGGCGCCGAGGCCCACCACCAAGGTCTTGCGATCGTTCAGCTCGATCGAGCTCATCAGCGCAGCTTTAGCGTAGCAAGGGCGATCAAGGCCAGCATGATCGAGATGATCCAGAAGCGCACGATCACCTTCGGCTCGGCCCAGCCCTTCTTCTCGAAGTGGTGGTGGATCGGCGCCATGCGGAACACGCGCTTGCCCGTGAGCTTGAACGAGATCACCTGGATGATCACCGAGACCGCCTCGAGCACGAAGATGCCGCCGAGCACGGCCCAGACGCTCTCGTTTTTGGTCAGCACGGCGAGCATCCCCAGGCCGCCGCCGAGGGAGAGCGAGCCGACGTCGCCCATGAAGACCGAGGCCGGGTAGGTGTTGTACCAGAGGAAGCCCACGCCGGAGCCGACCATCGCGCCGCAGTACACGGCGAGCTCGCTGGCGCCCTGGATGTGGGGGATGTTGAGGTAGTGGGCGATGTTGAACTTGTTCTTTCCGAGCACCGTGCCGGCGGCGTAAGACAGAAAGAGAAACGTCCCCGCGCTGATGATCACGGGGCCGATGGCCAGGCCGTCGAGGCCGTCGGTGAGGTTGACGGCGTTGGAGCTGCCGACCACGACGATCAGGCTTAGGCCGAAGTAGAGCCAGTGAGGCAGCCTCACCGGGTGGCGATCGAAGTTGAGGAAGGGGAGCGCCAGCCGGTAGCGCACCTGCTCTTGGAAGACCTTGCCGTAGAAGACGAAGCCGAGGGCCACGGCGGCGGAGACGATCTGGCCCAGCATCTTCAGCTTCCCGGGCAGGCCTTTGCTGTTTTTCAGCCGCAGCTTGAGCGAGTCGTCGAGGAAGCCGATCGCGGCGTAGGCCACGGTCACCGAGAGGGTCAACCAGACCAGCTGGTTATAGAGGTCGGACCAGAGCAGGCTGGGGATCACCAGACAGAGGATGATCAGCGCGCCGCCCATCGTCGGCGTTCCGGCCTTCGAGAGATGTGACGTGGGGCCGTCGTCACGCACGACCTGGCCGATCTGCCGCGACTTGAGCTGGCGGATGAACCAGGGGCCGAGCAAAAAGCTCATCAGCATCGCGGTGAGGGTCGAGGCGATGATCCGCGACGAGGGATAGCGTACGACGTTGAGCCATCGGAGGGCGGTGTAGCGGCTGAGCGGGTAGAGCAGGTGGAAGAGCATCTTGGGCCTTATACGCTTTTAGACGTGCTCTCTAGTTGTCGGTCCTCCCGCCGCCGCGTACAACTTTTTGAGGCCTTGCGGGCTGACGTTCACGTCGTTCACGTCGGGCTGACGTTCACGACGGGCTGACGTTGACGGGCTGACGTTCACGACGGGCTGACGTTTACGTCGATGAGGTGACTCGGCGTCCGAGCTGCTCCAACGCGGCGATGGCGCTCTCCATCTTGGCCACGCGGGAGCCCTTGACCAGCATCCAGGCCTCCTCGTCACCCGCGAGGGTCGCCGCGCACGCTGCGGCCTCGGCGGGCGTCGCCACCTCGTGGATTCGGTCGGCGGGGTAGCCGGCGTCGCGGGCGCCGCGGGCGATCGCCGCGGCCTCCTCGCCGACGGTGATCAGCGCGCTCAAGGGTCGCGTCGCGGCGTAGGCGCCGACCTCCCGGTGCAGCTCCTCTTCCGCCTCACCGAGCTCGAGCATCGGGCCGAGGAGGGCGTGGCTCGGCCTCTCGGCGGCGAGCTGCACCAAGGCGTCGAGGGCCGCGCGCATCGCCCGCGGGCTGGCGTTGTAGCAGTCGTCGAGCACGCGCCAGGTGCCGATGCGGCGCAGCGTCGAGCGGTGGCCGAGCTGCGGAGCGCAAGAGAGCCCGGCGACGATCGTCTCGACGTCGACACCGAGGGCGAGCGCCGCGGCCGCCGCGCAGGTGGCGTCTTCGGCGTTATGCGCGCCGATCAGCGGCAGCGCCACGCGCACCCGCCTGCCGTCGAGGTTCAGGGTCAGCTCGCTGCCCTCCTCGCCCTTGGGCGTCATGCGCTCGAGGCGCGCTCGCGTCAGGTCGGAGCCGGTGTCACGCTCACCAAAGAGCAGCATCTCGCGCTCGAGCGCCGCGAGGTGCGGCGCGAGGAGCGGCTCGTCCGCCGGCCCGACAGCGAGGCCACCGTCGACCAGGCCGCCCCAGATCGAGGCCTTCTCTGCGGCGATGGCTTCGACGCTACCCAGCCGCTCGAGGTGCACTGGCGCCACGGTGGTCACGACCGCCACCTCGGGGCGCGCCAGGGCGCTGAGGTAGGCGATCTCGCCAGGCGTGTTCATCCCCATCTCCGCGATCAGGTAACGCGTGCCCTCGGGCATCGAGAGCAGCGTCAGCGGCAGCCCGATCTGGTTGTTGAAGTTGCCGGGCGTGGCGTGAGTCTCTCCGACGAGCGCGAGGATGTTGCGCAGGAGTTCCTTGGTGGTGGTCTTGCCCACCGAACCAGTGACGCCGACCACCTGCGGGGCGACCCGATCACGCCAGGCCTGCGCCAGCTTGCCCAGGGCCAGCGTCGTGTCGTCGACGAGCAGCGCGGTGGTCGGCAGCGCCGCCCGGTCCAGCGCTGCTGGGAGGCGCTCGAGCACCAGCAGTGAGGCGTGCTCGGCGGCCTGCGCGGCGAAGTCGTGGGCGTCGAAGCGCTCACCGCGGACCGCGACGAAGGCGCAGCCTGAGGGGACCTCGCGGCTGTCGATCGAGAGCCCGCGAAAGCTCCCGCCGCGGTCGGCGCCGTGGAGCTCACCGCCGGTGGCCTCGGCGGCCTCGGCGAAGCTGAGGGAGACGGCCTCGACGGGGCGGCCCATCAACGCTCCTTCCGGCGGTCGTCGCGGGCGGCCAGGGCGCGCCGCGCGTGTTTTCGATCGTCAAAGTCGATCCGCCGCTCACCGAGGATCTGGTAGTCCTCGTGACCCTTGCCCGCGATCAGCAGGATGTCGCCTGGCTGCAGCGCGGCGACGGCGACGTCGATCGCCCGGGCGCGGTCGACATCGACCCAGACCCCTCGGGGGGTGTCTCCTCCGACGGCGTCGACGCGCGGACCATGGCCCTCGAGGCCGGGCATGATCGCGTCGACGATCGCCTGCGGGTCTTCGCTGCGGGGGTTATCCGAGGTCACCAGGGCGAGATCTGCGACCTCGGCCACCGCGCGCCCCATCAGCGGCCGCTTGCTGCGGTCGCGGTCGCCGCCGCAGCCGAAGACGCAGAGCAGCCGCCCGGTGCAGAGCGGGCGCAGCGCGGCGAGGGCTCGCGAGAGCGCGTCGGGGGTGTGGGCGTAGTCGACCAGCACGGCGTAGTCGCGGCCGCCGTCGACGCGCTCGAGGCGCCCGGGGACACCGGCGAGTTCGCGGGCGCTCTCCACCGCGCCCTCGAGTGGCAGGCCGAGGGCCATAGAGCAGCCGACGGCGAGCAGCAGGTTGTCGGCGTTGTAGTCGCCGAGCAGCGGCGAGCGCAGCTCGACCCGCGTCTCGCCGCCTCCGGGGGGCTCATAGACCACGGTCGCGTGGAGGCCGCGGAGATCGCAGCGCAGCGCCTCGAGCTCGAGCTCGGCGTCGGCGCCGCTTCGCGAGCAGCGCAGGATCGACACGTCGCCGCGCTGCCGCGCCGCCCCGAGCACGGCGTCGGCGCCGTGGCCGTCGACGTTGATCACCGCCACGCCGCCGGGGCGCAGGTAGCGCGAAAAGAGCAGCAGCTTGGCTTGCAGGTAGGCCTCCATGCTGCCGTGGAGATCGAGGTGGTCTTGCGTCAAGTGGGAAAACGCCGCGACTGCGTACTCGCAGCCCCAGACCCGGCCGAGCTCGAGACCGTGAGACGAGACCTCCATCACCAGGTGGTCGCAGCCGGCCCCGACCATCTCGGCGAGCAGCTCCTGTAGCTCCACCGGGGTGGGCGTGGTGAAGGGCGCCGGGATGCTTCGCTTGCCCGTGCGGTAGGCCACGGTGCCGATCAGCCCAGGGCGCTTCCCCGCGGCTGCGAGCATCCCCTCGAGCAGGTAGGCGGTGGTGGTCTTGCCGTTGGTGCCGGTGATGCCGACACCGCGGAGCGTGTGGCAGGGCTCATCGAGGAGGCGGCTCGCGGCGAGGCCGAGCAGCCGGGCAGGGTCGTCGACGCGCAGGTAGGGCGCGTCGATCGGCGTGGGGAGCGCGTCCGAGCCGACCACCGCCACGGCGCCGGCGGCGGCGGCGGTCGCGGCGAAGCGGTGACCGTCCACGGTCAGCCCGCGCTGGGCCACGAAGAGATCGCCCCGGCCGACCTTGCGCGAGTCCTGCTGCACGCCGCGGACGGCTCTCTTCTCGAGCGCCTGACGTCGGTCGGCGTCGATGCCGGCGAGGGCCTCGGGGATCAGGTCGGCGAGGGTCTTGTTTCGGATGGGTGAGCTGATCATCGTCTCTCTGGTAGACCGCGGGGCGGATCGAGGCAACCCGTGCTCTGCGCGCGCGGCTCTGCGCTCACTCAGCCCGGCGGGCGGAAGGAGACGCGGCAGCGACCCTGGCGGGAGGGGCCAGGGCCGGGGCTCTGGGCCGTAGCCTGTCCCGAGCCGAGGACCTCGAGCACCAGGTGCGCCTTGCGCGCCGCGCTCAGCGCCTCAGCAATACTCATCCCGGTGAAGTCTGGCACCAGCACCGCCCCGCGGGGGCCCTCTCCGGGCAGCGGCGGGGCGAGGGCGTCTTCGTCTTGCGGGCCGCTCTTGCGGGCTCGGAGCCGCTGCGGAGCGGCGCTCTTCTTGGGCCGCGCTGCGGCCTTGTCGGGGCGGACGCCGAGGTAGCGCAGCGCCTTCTGGGCGATGCGACGGAAGGCCGGACCGGCGACCTTCCCACCGTAGTGCTCTTCGCCGCTGGGCTCGTCGACGACGATCGCGATCGCCAGCCGAGGTTTGCTCGCTGGCGTGAGCGCGACGAAGGAGCTGAGCCATTTATCCTCGGCGTAGGTCCCGGTGACGCGATCGACCTTCTGCGCCGTGCCCGTCTTGCCCGCGACGGTGTAGCGTTCGAGGGCCGCCTCTTCGGCGGTGCCCCCACGCTCGGTCACGCCGCCGAGCAGATAACGCATCCGCTTGGCCAGAGACGGGCTGATCACCCGACGCCCCTTGGGGGGCAGCTCGCGCTCGGTGTCGCTGCCGGTGTTGCGCAGCCGCAGCACGAGCCGTGGCTCCATCAGCACCCCGTCGTTGCCGAGCGCCGTCATGGCGCGGGCGATCTGGAGCACGGTGGCGGTCATGCCCTGACCGAAGGCGATGTTGGCCAGGCCGACCTTGGACCAGCGCCGCGGGTTGCGCAGCGTACCGCGTCGCTCGCCAGAGAGCGGGATGCCCGTGCGTCGCGCGAAGCCGAAGGCTCTGAGGTAGCGGTAGAGCAGCTTGTTGCCCATCCGCAGCGCCAGCCGCGAGACGCAGACGTTCGACGACTTCTTCAGCACATCGCGCAATGAGAGCTCGTCGTGAGGCTTGGAGTCGTGGATCCAATGCCGGCCGATGCGCACCCGCCCCTTACCAGCGTCGATGAGCTCCGAGTCCTTGGCGTGGCCCGTGGCCAGCGCGGCGGCGACGCTGAAGATCTTCAGCGTGGAGCCTGGCTCGAAGGCGTCGGTGATCGCGCGGTTTCGCCAGGTCTTGGGCGAGGCGTCGGAGAAGCGGTTCGGATCGAAGGCTGGCACGCTGGCCATCGCCAGCACGTCGCCGGTGGCGGGGTCGAGCACGACGGCGGCGGCCCACTTCGGGTTGTGCTCGGTCATGATCTCTTGCAGCGCGGCCTCGGTCTCATGCTGGATCGCGCGATCGATGCTGAGCACGACGTCGTGGCTGCTCGAGTGCACCGGCATCTCGACGTTCGGCGGCGGTGTCCAGAGGCGCCGGCCGAGGGCGTCGCGCAGGCCGGCGATGCGCTGCGGAGGCCCACGTAGCCAGCGGTCGAGGCTGCGCTCGATCCCCTCGAGGCCCTTCGAGTCGATGCCGGCGAAGCCGACCACCGTCGCGGCGAGGCCCCGGTTGGGGTAGTAGCGCCGGCTCTCGGGCTGCAAGAAGAGGCCGCGTATGTTGAGCGCCTTGATCCGACGGGCCAGCGTCCGCGGCACCCGCCGCTTGACCCAGGCGAAGTAGCGCCGTGTGCTCAAGCGCTTGGCCAGCTTGGCGGCGTCGAGGTCCAGCATCGGCGCGAGGGTCTGGGCGACCAGCGGGGCCTTGCTGCTGAGCATCCGCGGGTTGGCGTAGATCGAGTCGACGTCGACGCTGACGGCCAGCGGGGCGCCATGCCGGTCGAGGATCGAGCCGCGCTTCGAGGGCAGCTCGATCTGCTTGAGGTACTGCTGCCGCGCCATCTCCGAGAGGCGCGGCCCCTCGACGATCTGCAGCCGATAGGCACGCCAACCGACGACGCCAAAGAGGCAGAACATTGCGCAGATCGTCAGCAGCAGCCGTCCCTTGATCCAGCGGGTAGGGGGCGTGACGTCCCGCTCGGTGGGTTGGCGCCCCGGCGTCTGCGTACGACCGATGCGGCTCCAGAAGCTCATCGTTTGCTCCTGGCTGGAGGGGAAGAGAACGCGGCCCAGCCGGGGAAGAGGCCGGCGGCGAGCGGCCGCCGTGGTTGGCGCTTTGGGATCAGGGGCTGGCGCCGCTGAGCCTCGGTCAGCCTCGGGCGGCGCAGGCGGTGGATCTGCTCGGGCTCGGGTTGGCGCATACCGAGCTCCTCGCGCGCCACGCGGCCCACGCGCTCGGGGCTCTTGAGCAGCGCCAGCTCGATGTGGAGCCGGCGGTTGCGCTCGCGCAGTGTGATCTGCGCCTTACGAGCTCGCGCGATCTGATAGCCGAACTCGATCGCTCGGAGGTGGGTCCAGACCTCGGCGATGGCCGCGGAGGTGATCGAGGGCACCAGCACGAGCAGCAGCAAGACGAGGCCGCGCCGGCTCGGGGCCCGGGCGTTGTCGCCGCTCATCGGAGGCGCTCCACGGCGCGAAGCCGCGCGCTACGGGCTCGCGGGTTCGCGCCCAGCTCGGCTTCGCTCGGCATCACGGCTTTGCGCGTGAGCAGGCGTGCCCGGGGTGGCGCTTGGTCGCCGATGGGCAGCGGCGGCGGCGGTCCACCGCCAGAGCGGGGCGGCGCCGTCTGGCGGCCCGCGAGCTCGGCGAAGCGCTGTTTGACTCGTCGGTCCTCCAGCGAGTGGAAGGCGATGATCGCGACGCGTCCGCCCACACGGACGAGCTCGAGAGCGCGGTCGAGGAAGCGGTCGAGGCAGCCCAGCTCATCGTTGACAGCGATCCGCAACGCCTGGAAGGTCCGGGTCGCGGGGTGAATCCTCTTTGATGACAAACCCTTTGCCCCTTTGCGCCCTTTGCCGCCCACCGCACCTGCGACTACCCGAGCGAGGTCTGCGGTGTCGCCGAGCTCGCCAGCGGCCAGCGCGCGCTTGATCGCCTGGGCGACGCGGCGGCTCTTGCGTTCCTGGCCGAGCTGGTAGAGGACGTCGGCCAGCTCGCCCTCGTCGAGCGACTCGATCAGCTCGAGGGCGCTCCGGTCGGCGTCTGGGCCCATCCGCATGTCGATCGGCCCTGGGCTGCGGAACGAGAAGCCGCGCTCACCGCTGTCGAGCTGCCACGAGGAGACGCCGAGGTCGAGGAGCACGCCATCGACGGGCTCCCAGCCCTCGTTGGCGAGGATGTCGGGTAGCGCGTCGTAGTTGCCTTGCACGACCCGCGCGCGGTCTCCGAAGGGCTCCAGCACGCGGCGAGCCTTCGCCAGCGCCTCGGGGTCGCGGTCTACGGCGAGCAGCCGCCCGTCCGGGGCAGCGCGCTCGAGGATCGCTCGGCTGTGGCCGCCGCCGCCGGCGGTGCCATCGGCGTAGCGGCCTGCGGGCCTCACAGCCAGCAGCTCGAGGCACTCATCGAGCAACACCGACACGTGGGCGAACTCCGAGACGTGGGCGAACTCCGAGACGTGGGCGAACTCCGAGACGTGGGCGAACTCTTGGCCGCGCCTCCCTGGTTGCGGTGCCGGGGCTCGTTTCTCGCCGCGTTCGTCGGTCCCTGGCTCGAGCTGACCCTCGTGGCCCATGGTCTCCACGCTAGAGCCCCGGGATCGTGAAGTGAAATTTTTTGGACGACCCGCGATGGGGTTGACGCCAAGCTGCATCAAAGGCCTAGGCGCGCGAGCGCCTCGTTGATCTCGGGCAGGGCGTCCTTGGCTCGCTCACGCTCCTCGTCCCAGCGCTGCCGATCCCAGACCTCGATGGTGTTGCCGAGCCCGGCGAAGATGACCTGCCGCGGCTTGCCGTCTTCGGTCTTGGGCTCACCGAAGCCGCCATACTCACGCAGCATCGGCGGGATGTTGATCCGCCCTTGGCGATCGGGGGTGCACTCGCAGGCGCCAGCGATATGCAGACGCTTGAGTCGGATCACGTTGGCATCGAACTGCGGCAGGTCGGCGATCTTCTCTTGGAAGGCCAGCCACTCAGGGTAGGTGTAGGCGACTAGACAACGGCCACCCGCGTCGACGTTCGTCGTCAGCACCAGCCGTGGATCCCCTTGGCCGAGCAGCGTCTCGCGGAAGCGCGCGGGCAAGCTGACTCGCCCCTTGCTATCCAGACTGTGCTCGTAAGTGCCTATGAACACGTTTGTTTTGCTTTCTTCCACGAGGACGCTGAGATCTTCTGGGCTCTCACCCCACGATCCCCCCACTCCGCGCCACTTCTTACCACTTCGTGCCACCAGAGAACCATCATGCCCCCCTGCGGTCAATCGGGATCCGCGCTCGATCCCACGCCGCGATCGATCCAGCGCTGGATCTTGTATGCGAGCTATAGACAACCACAAGATACAGTGGTCTCTTAACCGTGGTGGGATGTGGGGAGATCGTGGGATGGGCCGTTGCTTCCGACCTCGGCGTGAAAGGCTCAAGGCACGATCACCCTGTGCGATGTCGTGAGGCCGACCTGTATGACGGTGTGTGGATGGCGCCGTGGATAGGTTTCTGGGCTTGTGTGGGAGTTCAGAGTCTGGTATTTTCAAGATCGCAGCAGCTAGCTCTCGCGCTCGGTACATGGTGCCAGCGCGTCGAAGGAGACCTTTCCCACAACACGACACTGTGGCCCACGCACCTGGTGTATGCCCGACCTAGCTCGCTTTAGAGTTCGTCGGCAGCTGCACCAAGCGCGGCCGTGTAAGCCGCAACCGCCTTCCGAGGGCTAGCGCGTGCGGCTGTCGAGAACTCCAAACGCTCGATCGCTACGAGGCTCGACGTTTGATCTCGACCACCCAGGCCACGGTGACGATGTATGTCGGGCGCGGTGACGCGGCGACAGAGTACGTTCACGTACGATAGACACCGAAAAGGGGTTGCCAGTCTGCGCGGGATCGTTGTTAAGTACGACCGGCTTGTTTGGTAGGTAGCCTAGACGTTGTTTCATTGTTCCTCTGACCGTTCCCTCTCGCCGCCTCCCGCTCTCCTTCTGACGCTTCGAGAGGTCGTAGAGACTGTACTCAAGCCGAGATGGCGACCGACGGGAGCCCAAAGACTTCGACCTAGACTCCCAGGCCGCACGTCGCTGGTATCGCGTGTCGTTGCCTGGTTTTGCCGTTTGTCAGCCGCCGGCTGGCTGGAAGAGGTGATATCGTGAAGCGCTGGACCCTTAGTTTAGTCATCGTCGCGAGCCTGCTGCTCGCCGCGGGGACGTCCGAGGCCCAGGTCCTGAACCCTGCTCTTGCGGGCTCGGTGAAGGCCAAGAAGATTTACCGTGGCAGCCTGCTGACCTACGAGAACATCTTCTCGCTGCGAGCTCTCGACCCTGGCGCTGAGCAGTCCTACACGCCCTACTACGCGCAAAGCATCACCTTTGCCCCGCAGATCTGGCTTCGCGACGACATGTTCGTCTCGGCGCGGATGAGCGTCGAGGTCGAGGTCACCGACTCGCAGTGGACCGACACGAAGCGCGAGCCGATCCTCAGCGACCTCTTTTTCAACTACATGTGGCTCTCGGCCTACCGCATCCCGGTGGTCGGCATCTCGATCTCACCCACCATCCGCCTGCGCCTGCCGACGAGCAAGACCAGCCAGGCCCAGTCGATGATGTTCTCCATCGAGCCCGGCGTGCTCTTTTCCAAGAGCTTCAAGCTGCACAAGGGCACATGGTTCTCCTCGATCGCCCTGATGTACGGTTTCCGCGTCAGCCCGCGCTTTCACGAGTTCGAGACGGCTCAGATCGACCAGGTGCGCTGTTCGGCAGGCGGCGGCGCCATCGACTCCGCGGGTGGTCCGACCCCGACCGAATGCCTGACGAGCGGAGTCCGCAACTCGAAGCTGCGCTTCGCCAACAGCTTCATCCTCCGTATCAACGTCCACCCCAAGGTCTTCTTTACCGCCTCGGTGGCGCTGATCAACGACATGCTCTACGAGGGCAGCGAGACCGAAGACCAGTTTGGCAACCCCATCCCCGCGACTGAGCATAACCACAACGCGCTGGTCTCGAGCTCCATCGTGGTCACGATCCCGCTGATGCGCTGGCTCTTCTTCTCGACCGGCTTCACATCCTTTCACAACCAGCTCGAGCCGGACTCGACGCGCTTCGTTCCGCTCTTCAATCGCAACATCAACTTCTTTTTCGACGTCACCATCCCGATCGACAAATTCGTCGACCTCGTGAGTAGCTAGAGGCGAGGCCGACATGACAGATACACAGAAACAGAGCTCCCAAGGTTTGACGCAGCAGACAATTAGACACTGGTTTACCGGGTCAAGAAGGAGGTACGTATTCATGTTTCGCCGGACGCTGGCAACGATGGCCATCGTCGGTATGGTCTTCGCATCAGGCTGCGCAGAAGAGCAGCCGCTGATCGACCGTACCGAGGCCAACGCGCTGTCAAAGTCGCTCTTCACGGGCGAGTGGTTGTTCAACCAGACCGTCATCGACGCTCCGAACCACCAGCTGCCGAGCTTCATCCCCGTTGGCTCGGTGAACTACTCCGGGGCCAAGCGCATTCGCTGGGAGATCCAGGAAGGCTGGCTCTATGCCCGTAAGTCCTACGAGCACATCAAGGGCTCGCAGCGCGAGGACGTCGACTTCACCGTCACCAACGGCCAGGGTGACGATATGATCGATGAGCAGACGGGCGAGTTCAAGGGCTCGATCGTCGGCGCCTGGCGAATCACGAATCACTTCGACATCCGCCGCTCCTACAACCCGACCACGGGCCAGGAGATGAACGTCCTCTCGGAGATCGCCTCTGACTGCAAGTGGTACAACTGCAAGTACATGCGCGTCGATTGGTCGCAGAACCACGCCATTGACTACCTCTTCATGGATTATGACGAGGACATCAAGAAGCAGGCGCTACCCTTCTACTACCAGGAGAACGGCGATCCGCGTTGGGCCCCGGTCTTCGACGAGAAGAACGGTTACATTGACGTCACCACGGCGATGGCCCTCGACCCCGGTACCGTTACCTTCCATTGGGGCGGCCGCGCGTACCGCTACCCGCTGTGCTGGCTCTTCGGCAGCGAGACCGCCGAGTGCAACACGATCACGATCAAGCTACGTAACTCCTTCTGGCGTCGCCCCGCCAACCACGACTATCAGCCGCGTCAGCATTTCGGTGCGATCACCGAGTGGTTCGGCTTCTTTACCAGCGATCGCCTGATCTGGGACAACAGGTTCGGCGTCTCTGAGAAGATCCGCCAGCAGCTGATCAACCGTCACAACGTCTGGGAGAAGTGGCACGACGCAGACAAGCCCTGCAAGACCAACGACGACTGCACGGTGGCTGGCTCCGAGTGCGACACCATGATCCAGTTCTTCACGGTCGACACCGAGACCGACAGCGACTTCGACGGTCTCCCGGACTCCTTCGAGGAGCTCGCCGGCCTGAGCAAGAACAACGCCGACAGCGACGGTGACAAGATCCTCGACCGCAACGACGACAAGGTCTCGTTGAAGATCAGCTACAACGCCGAGACCGGTAAGCCCGAGAGCGTCACCATCGAGCAGACCGCCGACGGCACCCCGGACATCCAGAACTACTGGAACTGGGCCTCGATGAAGAAGGAGTACCGCTGCACCATCCCGATCAAAGACCGCATACCGCGCCCCATCGCCTACTTCAACACGGGCTACTTCCCCCGCGATATGGTCTGCGATAGCGATGATCCGAACAAGAAGGGCCCCTGCGCGTCCTGGAAGTGGTCCTCCAAGCTCGAGGATCGCGACAGCGTGGAGAGCAAGTGGTCGGTCGTGCACCAGGTCTCCAACAACTACGACGAGACCTTCTGGCGCATCTACCTCCGCGGCGCCTTCGGCTGGTCGCAGAGCAAGCTCGAGGCCTGGATCAACACCCGCGACCCGAACAACGTCGCCTTCAATGACGACGATCGCGAGGTCTTGAAGCGCTTCGGCGACATCAACGATCCGCAGGGCCCCAACGGCCTCTACGCCGCGGTGATCTGTCCCAACAACCCGCCGACCGACACCGACCCCTGGCCCTGTCGTTTCAACAAGATGAGCTGGCCGCAGGCCAAGGCCAAGATCGACGCTGGCGAGGACACGGTGGAGAATCGCCCGCTGGTGCGCCGCGGCGACATCCGCTTCTCGATGATCAACTACGTCGCTGGCTATAGCCAGGGCCTGCTGGGCCTCGGCCCATCACACACCGACCCGGTCACCGGTGAGAACTTCGCTGGCGTGGCCAACGTGTACCATCTCAACGACGTCGCCGCGAACAACGTGCGCGAGATGGTCGGCCTGCTCAATCGCACGATCTCGGCCAAAGACTACGTCGACGGCGTGGACCTGAAGAAGTGGGTCGACACCATCAACTTCAAGGCGCGCCCCGGCGCCAAGGGCCGCGCGTTCAGCCATGAGCAGCTGAAGAGCTCCTATCGAGCGACCGTGCAGCCGTGGATGAAGCGCATCGCCAAGGTCGGCGACCCGAAGGAGCTCACCAAGGCGCAGGCCCGGATGTCGAACTCCCAGGTCAGGAGGATGATGCTCAGCACGCTCAACAAGACCGGGCTCTTCGATCCCTCGAAGGCCAGCGTCCCGGGTCTCGACGTGCTCAAGGGCACGCCGCTGGAGAAGCGCCTGATCGACGGTGAGGCTCTCCAGGGCTCGGGCTTCGCCCCCTACCAGAAGATCGAGCTCACCGACGACGTGATGGACCAGGCCTCGCTGGTTCGCGGCGGCTGGATCAAGCTCGCCGCGGCCCGCGACGAGTGGCAGTCGAAGATGGCGGCCCGCCACACCATGTACTTCCAGGACATGGCCGACGACGCGATGATCGGTATCGCCACGCGTCTGAAGGGCAAGCCCCCGAAGGAGGTCTTCAACTACGCGAGACGGGTCATCATGCGCGCCGTGCTGACCCACGAGATGGGCCACACCTTCGGCCTACACCACAACTGGGCCGGTAGCGAGGACGTCGTCAACTTCTTCCCGAACTACTGGCGCGTTCGTACGAACGACTACACCGAGACCAAGCGCTGCACCGGTCCCTGGACCCGCGACATGGACACCTCCTCGGCGAACTTTGGTCAGCCCACCCCGCAGCCGGCGCCGACCGCTGGCGATGGCAAGCTCTGCCCCTTCTTCATCAAGCCGATGAATGACTACCAGAAGGGCCTTAGCCAGAAGAGCCTCGATCAGAAGCTGATGCCGATGCACGACTACTCCTATAGCTCGATCATGGACTACGCCGGTCGCTACACGATCGACGGCCATGGCCTGGGCAAGTACGACAAGGCCGCGATCATGTACGGTCACGTCGACGTGATGGAGGTCTACGACAAGAGCCCGATCGACCACGCGACCAAGATCAGCGCCAACGGCTACGAGAACTGGATGGAAGAGTGGCGTGAGGGCGACGGCACGGCGGTGATGTTCTATCAGTTCCCCAAGGCGTTCCACTACACCAACTGGTATGCCTACTTCCAGGACGCGACCGGCGACGGCAAGAACATGTTCATGGATAAGAACCGCCTCGTCGTCGACTATCGCCAGGTCAAGCAGCTGACCGACAAGGAGGGTGACGAGTACGGCTACTTCTACCGCGACGGTAACAAGCTGCACCCGCGCGTCCCCTATCTCTTCTGCACCTGGACCAGCGGCGACATCTCCGACGGCTGCAACACCCGCGACTATGGTGCCGACCAGTACGAGCGGATGAAGCAGGGCATCGATGCCTGGGATACCTACTACCCGCTGCGCTCTTTCACCCGTTACCGCTACGGCATGAGCCCCAACAGCTACATCCGTCGTCATTACCGCCGCACCTACCGCCGGCTGAAGGACTTCAACAACGCTTACGCGCTGTACCAGGGGCTCTTCCGTCAGTGGTTCAGCGAAGACGCCATCAGTGGCTTCTTCTCCGACGCGGTCGACGGCTGGGGCGCTTACACCCTCGCGCTGAACGACGGCTTCGACATGGCGCTGCGCACCCTGGCGATGCCCGACATCAAAAACTTCAGCCAGGCGACGACCCCCGACGATCAGGACATCTACAACGAGGCGACCTATGGCTCGGCCTTCAAGCCGACCGTGACCAACGGCCGCTACTTCACCACCAGCTACTCCACGGGGGACAACAAGCGCACCTGCGGTCTGACCTGGTGGCGGTGCTTGCATCACATCGGCTTCTACACCGACAAGGTCATGGCGCTGCTGACGCTCTCCGACGCCCGGACCTACTTCGTCGGTCAGGACACCTCGGAGGACATCCGCGACTACCGCATCAGCTTCTTCGACAACTACTCGACGCAGCTGATCGACTTCTTCGGCTCCGTGCTCTCCAACGAGTACGACACTCACGCGCCGTGGTACGACACCGCCCACAGGAAAGAAGCAAGCTACATCGACCAAAACGGCCACGAGTGGCGCTATGGTGTGGCTTGGCGTCGTTACGCCGACAAGACCCAGGATGTGCCGAAGCCGGCCGGCGCTCGCGCGATCGAGCCGGCGACCCGCTTCACCCTCAAGATGTACCTGATGGTGATGGGTATGCTCCGCTTCGAGAACAACTTCGACAAATCCTTCACCAACCGCTCGCTGATGTGGAAGAAGGGCTCGCAGGGCGGCTGGGATATCACCCCGACCGAGGAGGTCGACGGCACCACCGAGTTCGTCGATCCCTTCAACGGCCACACCTATGTGGGCGCGAAGTACAAAGATGGCCGCGGCATCGCGCAGAAGATGATCGCCTACGCCAACCGGCTGAAGGCTCGGACGAAGTACTGCAACAGCACAGACACCACGGCGGCGGACTACTGCCAGCCTCTTAAAGACGCGGCCGAAGGCGCGCTGTGGGATTACATCCAGCTGATGGAGGTCATGTCCGACCTGACCACGCGCTACATCGGCTGGGGTAACTGGGGCTGGAACCCCTTCAACCCCTAGAGCGCTGACCTCCCGTCGCTGCGCTGGTCTGCGAAATCACAGCGGTTGTTGCTCGTCGGTTGCTTGCTACCAGCAGGCGCCCTCCTCGCTCCTACGCCGTGAGCTCTAGAGCGCTGACCTCCCGTCGCCGCGCTGGTCTGCGAAATCGCCGCTGCTTGTCGGTTGCTTGCTACCAGCAGGCGCCCTTCTCGCCCCTATCCCGTGATTCCGCGTCCTTCGCGCAACTCGGTCTGGTAAGCTGATCAGCGCTCTAGCAGCCTCTTGATCGACCCCTCCCATCGCGACAAGCCCTTCCAAGCGAGCTCGTTGTCGCTCAAGCTCGCCGTAGCACCACTGTGGCTGCGTTTTCGATCTGCGAGCTCGGCTCGAATGGCGTCGCCTCACTCGGTCCGGCCTAAGAGCACCCCTACACAGTTCTCCCGTCGCCGGGTATAGTCTCCCGTCGCCGGGAACAGCCCTGCCGGCCGCCGCTTTCTAGGCCTCAGAACGCTCGCCGTACCACCAATATGGCTCCTTTCTTCGGCTACGAAATCGGCTCGGCAGCTCAGCACCCGGCTCGGTCCCGAATAGGTGGGGGGGCTCCTAGATCAACAGACTGCTACCAGCGAGCAGACCAACCCTTGAGGGCCCGGTGCACCAAAAAACGCAATATTAACAACGATATGCATGTCGAAAGGTTGACCCGCCAGGTAGGATTGTGCAGAATGCGCATCCTGGCTCGGCCGAGCGCGCAATCATTCGGGGTCTGTTGACGCTCCGAACCCTATCGCGAGGAAGAATCCTCGAGGCCGAGCGGTTGAAGGTCATGAGCCTACGTGCCAGGTGCAATCACGATGAATCAGCTGCTTAACGACATTGAGCGCCGCACGGAGGCTGTGCAGGCGCGGCTCGAGGAGAGCGAAGGGCTCTTCACCGATTTTTTTTCACGCCTCGACCTGTCGTGGATTTACCATGACAACGCCCTCGAAGGTGTCGTCCTCTCCTTCGCCGAGCTCAACGCAGCGATCGATGACGATATTATCAGCGACGCGACGCTGATCCCGACCTACGAGGACGTGCAGAACCACAAATCGGCGATCGAGCTCGTCCGCCAGACTCGCGGCAAGAAGAAGACGAGCTTCGATCTCGACTACCTCAAGAAGCTCCACATGGTGCTCAGCCAGGAGCTCTCAGTGCGCGGTGCCAAGGCCCCAGCCAAGCCCACGCCGGGCCAGTACCGCAAGGATAACCCCTTGCATCGTATGTACTTTCACGAGATCGCGCCGCCGGAAAAGATCTCCTACCAGATGCGCAAGATCGTCGCCTGGCTCTCGTCGGACGAGTGTAAGAAGATGCACGCGATCAAGCGCGCCGCGATCGCCCACCACAAGCTGATCGCGATCTACCCCTGGCCCAAACACTCGGGCAAGGTCGCGCGGCTCCTGATGAACGCGATGCTGCTGCGCGACGGCCTGCTCCCCGCCGTGATCCACGCCATCGAGCGGCAGCGCTACTATGAGGTGCTTCGCCAGAGCTCCGACGCGCTGATCGAGCTCGTCGCCGAGGCCGCCCAGCGCACGCTCGTCTCCGCCGAGAAGTTCTTCGAGGCTGTCGACGCGGGGCTCGCCGGGGCGTCCGAGACGCTTTGAGAGAGCCCCACACCTTTGGGACCGAGCTGGGTGCTGAGCTGCCGAGCCGATTTCGTAGCCGAAGACATGAGCCGGTGTGCTGTCGCCAGCGACGGGAGGAAGGTGTGCTCTTGAGGCTCCACTACAGCCACGTGGGTCGCGACTCCCCGCGCACCAGATCCTCGTAGCTCTCGCGCTCGCGAACCACCGCGTAGCGATCTCCCTCGACGAGCACCTCGGCGGGGCGGCGCCGCGAGTTGTAGTTCGAGGCCATCCCGTGACCGTAGGCGCCGCAGGACATCACGGCGATCAAGTCGTCGCGCTCGAGGGGCGGCATCGGCCGCTCTTTGGCCATGAAGTCGGCGCTCTCGCAGACCGGGCCGACGATGTCGACGAGACCGAACGCCATCCGCTCGGCGCTCTGCTCCTTGACCGGCTGGATGCTGTGGAAGGCGCCATAGAGCGCAGGGCGGAGCAGGTCGTTCATCGCCGTGTCGACGACCACGAACTGGCGCTGCCCATTCTGCTTGCGGTAGAGCACGCGGCCGAGGAGCAGGCCTGCGTTGCCCATGATCACCCGCCCAGGCTCGCAGATCACCGTCAGATCGTCGGTCGCCCCTTGAGACCCCCTGTTCAGCTCGTCTAGCAGCCCGGCGACGGCGTTGCCGTAGTCGGCCGGGGAGGGCGGGGTCTCGTCGGAGTAGACGATCCCGAGGCCCCCGCCGACGTCGAGGTAGCGCAGCTCGACGTCGCGCTCGCGCAGCTTGGTCACCAGCTCGTACATCTTGCGCATCGAGGCGAGGAGCGGCTCGACGCTGGTCAGCTGGGAGCCGATGTGGCAGTCGATGCCACGGATCTCGATCCCCGGCAGCTCCAGCGCCTGCTGGTAGGCCTCCCAGGCGTGGTGCAGCGGGATGCCGAACTTGCTCTTGCGTAGCCCTGTAGCGATGAAGGGGTGGGTCATCGGATCGACGTCGGGGTTGACCCGCAGCGCTACCGGCGCCAAGACGCCGCGGTCTTGGGCCACCGCGCTGAGCAGCTCGAGCTCGGCCACGCTCTCAACGTTGAACATCAGGATCGACGCGTCGAGGGCCTCGACCATCTCGTCGGCGCCCTTGCCTACCCCAGAGAAGACGATCCGGTCGCCAGGGATTCCCGCTCGCAGCGCGCGCATCAGCTCGCCACCGCTGACGATGTCGGCGCCTGCGCCGAGCTTGGCCAAGGAGCCGAGCACGGCGCCGTTGGGGTTGGCCTTCACCGAGTAGCAGATCAGATGTGGGCTCTTGGCCAGCGCCTCGTCGAAGACGCGGTAATGGTGGTTGAGGGTGGTGCGGCTATAGACATAGGTCGGCGTGCCGACCTCCTGCGCGATGCGCGCCAGCGGCACGTCTTCGCAATGCAGCTGGCCGTCGTGGTAGTGGAAATGGTGCATGCGGAGTCTTGGTTACGCTGCTCGTTGTCGAGATGGCTCGCTACGGCTTGAACTCGAAGGCGCCCTGGTCGGCGAGCAGGGGCTCGACCATGTCGGCGGTGAAGCGACGCTGGGGCAGGTTGGCCCAGAGGCTCTCGGTGATCAGCATCCCGGGGCGCTGGGCCGCGAGCAGGGCGCGGGCGTCGGCGATCGGCTGGCCGAGGGCGACGTACTCGAGGCGCTCGGCGCTGCCGACCACCCCGGAGACGACCGTACCGCTGGCGATGGCGATGGCGAGCTGCAGCCGCGCTGAGCTGGGCCAGAGCACGGTGAGCTCGTGGAACTCGTCGAGGAGCTGCCGCGCCGCCTCCACCGCCCAGACGGCGTCGGAGCTGACGGCGTCGGAGCTGTCGGCGCTGTGCATGCCGAAGAGCGCCAGCGCCCAACCATCGTAGAGCTTGACCAGGCTCCCAGCGTTGCCGAAGACCTTCTCGTAGAGCAGCTCGTAATAATCCCCGAGCACCTGCGCCAGCTCCTGGGGCGAGACACGCTCGGCGAGCTCCGAGAGGCCGATGATGTCGCAGAGCAGCGCTGTGCCCTGGTGTTCGCGCAGCACGCCGGCCTCGTCGCCGGCGCTGAGCTGCTCGACGATCTCCGGCGGGTGAAAGCGCTCTAGCCCGCGTCGGCGCTGACGCTCGGCCTCGACGCCTTGCTTCAGCTCCGCGCGCTCCATCCCGCTGGCCAGCAGCGCCGCTAGCGCGCCGACGAGCTCCCCTTCCGATTTGGTGAAGGGCAGGGGGCCGGCGCGGTTGAGGTAGACCACGCCGCGGATCTCCTCATGAAGCGTCAGGGGGGCGGCGAGCACGGCGCGGACGTTGTAGAGGGCCAGGCTCTGGCCGGCCTTGAGCCGCTCGTCATGCATCGCGTCGCCGCTGATCACCGGCGATCCCGTGCGCAGCACGAGGTTGACGACCTCGCGGCTCACCGGCACCTCCCCCTCGTCGAGGGCGCCGCGGTGGCGGATCGCTCGCGGCTCGAGCTGCTGGTCGGCCTCGCTCGAGCGGGTGAGCACCACCACGGTGTTGGCCTGCACCTCCTCCATCACCAGGTCGGCCACGCCGTTGATGAAGGCGTCGAGATCTGCCGCTTCGCCAAGGAGCTGGCTGACCTTGTACATCAGGAGCAGCGCGTGGTAGTCGGCAGTGCGCGGGGCGATGGTCGCTCGGCCGTCGTCCATCGACGGGTAGACGCCGGTGCCTAGCCGCTCCACCGCGGCGAGGATCTGACTCTCGCTGCGGGTCACCAGCTCGTGCTCCTCCAGCTCCGAGCTGTCGTCGAGAAACTGGATCGCTCCGGAGTCGAGGTTGACCAAGCTGACCGGGCTCGGGCGTTTCCCGTTGGTGTGGAGCGCCCGGGCGGCGCGAGGATCGTGCGTGACCTCGTCGGCGATGTAGGCGGGCGTCTCGGGCTCGACCTGCAGCGGCGGCGGAGCAGGCTCGACGTGAGGTTGCTTGTGGGGCACGCTGGTCGGCCGACAGATCTCGATCTCGTGCATCCCGATCAGGATCTGATCGCCGGCGCGGACCTCACGGCGTAGGGTCGGCATGCCGCCGATCTTGGTCCCGTAGGTCGAGCCGAGGTCGACGATGGTCAGCTTGTCGCCACGGCAGAGCAGCTTGGCGTGGCGTCGCGAGACGCCACGCCCGGTAAGCACCAGGCCATTGGACGGATCGCGGCCGATGGTCGTCTCGCCCTCCGCGATGGGCACCTCGCGAACCGGTCCATTCGAGCTTTGAATGCGCAGCACGTGCGCCACGGGGCCTCCGAAACGTCGTTCTATCCTAGCAGACCTAGACGGGTGTCGTGGGCTAGATCCGCGCTCGCGGCCAGCGTCGCCAGAGCATCAAGAGCGCGGCTGTGGTCGCCAGGCTCAGCGCGCCCCAGGGCCCTAGGAAAGCAGCGACGAGCCCGCTCCGCGCTGAGAGGAAGCCGAGCGCCGCGAGAAGCCAAGAGAGCGCCAGGAAGGCGGCCGCCAGCGGCAGCGCGGCGCCACGTCGGAGCGCGAGCGCCCAGAGCCAGAGCGCGGCCGGCAAGGCGAGCAGGGGGAAGCTGAGGCGCAGGTGAAGGAGCACGCGAGTCATCCGCGTCGAGCGCCCGTCCTGACGCTCTCGGTGCGCCCGCTGGGCGAGCGCGAGGAGTCCTTGGCTCTCGGCGCGCCCGCTGTCTCTGTGGCGCAAGGTCGCCAAGGCGGGGAGCGCTCGTGATGGGCGCCGCTCCAGCCGCGCTTGCCCCGCCCCGAGGCGCACCTCGCGGACATCATGGAGCACACCGCGATGGTCTGCGCTCCCGAGGTGGCCGTCGATCCGTCGCTCGAGCTGCAGCCCGCGGCCGACCTTCAGCGCCAGGACCCGGGGCCGGCGGGGGGCCGCCGACGCAGCTCGAAGCGGCCTCTCGACGCGTAGCAGCCAGGCGCCTCGCCGCTGCCATCGATCTCGCGTGGACGCCGCCTTGCCGGTGAGCGACGAGCGCCGCTGATGGCGATAGAGCCGATCGGCGTGGGCCTCGAGCGTTGGGGCCAACCCCTCGCCGAGCGCCCACCCCGCGAGCGCCGAGAGCAGGCCGAAGAGCAGCAGCGGTCGACCTAGGGCCCCAGGTCCGGCGCCGAGGGTCGCCAGGGCCTCGAGCTCGCCGCGGCGGTGCAACGCCGCCAGGGTCAGCGCGCCACCAAGGATCAGCGCGGCCGGCAGCAGCTGGGCGGCGAAGCTCGGCAGGCGAAGCGCGGTCGCCGCGAGGATCGTTGGCCAGCCGAGGGAGGCTGCCAGCTGGCGCCCCGCCTCGCCAAGATCGAAGAGGGCGTAGATCACCGTCAGCACGGCGAGGGTCGCCGCGACGCGCACAGCCAGAAGGCGGAGGAGGTAGCGGGCTAGCATCGCGCTCCCAGGGGAAGACGCTCCCAGGGCCCGCCGATGTCGAACCAGCCCTCGATCGAGTCGTGGAGGAGAGACGGCAGCGTTGACAAGCGAGGGGAGCCTGAGCGCTGAGATGGGAAGGGGCTACTTGACCGCGTCTTTGAGGGCGTCGACCTTGTTGGTCAGCTCCCAGGTGAAGCCCTCTTCGTTGCGGCCGAAATGGCCATAGGCCGAGGTCTGGCGGTAAATCGGGCGCAGCAGCGAGAGCTCCTCGATCAGCGCCGCGGGGCGGCAGTCGAAGACCTGGCGCACGGCCTCGGAGAGCGTGTCCTCGGAGACCTTCCCCGTGCCGAAGGTGCTGACCAGGATCGAGACCGGCTCGGCTACGCCGATGGCGTAGGCCAGCTGGACCTCGACGCTCTTGGCCAGCTTGGCCGCGACGATGTTCTTGGCGATGTAGCGCGCATAGTAGGCCGCGGAGCGGTCGACCTTGCTCGGGTCTTTGCCGGAGAAGGCGCCGCCGCCGTGGCGACCCCAGCCGCCGTAGGTGTCGACGATGATCTTGCGCCCGGTGAGGCCGGAGTCGCCCTGGGGACCGCCGATGACGAAGCGGCCTGTCGGGTTGATAAAGAACTGTGTGTCGTTGGTGATCAGGTTGGTCGGCACCACGGGCTTGACCACCGTCTCCATCACGGCCTCTTTGAGGGTCTCGTAGGAGACCTCTTTGGCGTGCTGAGTCGAGACGACCACGGCGTCGACGCTCTGGACGTCGTCGCCGTCATAGCGCACCGTGACCTGGCTCTTGCCGTCGGGGCGCAGCCAGTCGAGGGTACCTTCTTTACGCACATCGGTGAGCTTCCGCGTCAGCTGGTGCGCGAGCATGATCGGCAAGGGCATCAGCTCGTCGGTCTGGTCGCAGGCGAAGCCGAACATCATCCCCTGATCGCCAGCGCCTTGTTCTTTACTGTAGACCCCCGCGCCGTCGACGCCCTGGGCGATGTCGGGGCTCTGGGCCTCCACCGCGGAGAGCACGCCGCAGGTGTCGGCGTCAAAGCCCATCGCGCTGCCGGTGTAGCCGATCTCGCGGACGGTGTTGCGCACCACCTCGGGCAGGTGGACGTAGGTCGAGGTCGTGATCTCCCCTGCGATCAACACGAACCCGGTCTTGACAGCGGTCTCACAGGCGACGCGGCAGCCGGGGTCGTCGGCGATGATCGCGTCGAGGACGGCGTCGGAGATCGCGTCGCAGATTTTGTCGGGGTGACCTTCGGTCACCGACTCGGAGGTGAAGAGCTTCTTGGGCATGACAACTCCAGAGGAGGAAGGGCAGCGCCCCGTCGCGGTGACGCCTGTTTACAAGTCGCGCATTATAGAGGAGCCGACGCCGATCTTGTCAACGCGGCTCGGCGTTTCAGCTGTGATGACCTTCGCTCCTCGGCCGATGACGAAGGGCTCGTCCGAGGAGGCGTTGGAGTCTGGCCCCGAAACGCCGCTCTGTGTTAGCGTGCTCGCGGCTCGATGGCCACCCGAATGGCGGCCTTCGAGACCAGGGTTCAACCGGATTCGCCGTGCCGGCACAGCTCACTCGAGAAGCATAGAAAATGATCAACTGCCCCAAATGCGGTACCCCAAACCCCGACAACGACACTGTCTGCCGCGCCTGCGGTGGCGCTCTGGCTGGCCAGGCGTTCGCCCAGGCGATGGATCGCGCCAACGAGCCCGCCGAGGCTCCGGCAGAGGCGGCTCCAGCGGCACCTGCTGCGGGTGACGCCCCCGCGCCCGAGGCGGCCAGCGCCGTACCCCCGTCGACCCCGGCGGCGGTGCCGGCTGCCTTGGATCCGGTGCCAGCGAGCGGTGGCGGCTTCGCCTTCGATCCCGTGGCAGCGCAGGCAGACATCGACAACTACATGAAGGCGGAGAAGGTGCGGAAGGCGAAAAAGACGATCATCTACCTGGTGATCTTCCTTATCGCCGCTGGCCTCATCGGCTTTCTCGCCTATCGTAGCAACGTCAAGGAGCAGGAGAAGAAGGAGGCGGCGGCCTTTCTCAAGGCCTTCTTCGAGGTCAACAACGGCTCGATGGCCGGCTTCTGGCGCTGCGTCGTGCGCGCCAAGCATAAAGACGTGCACCTGATGAACCCCGGCGACGTGGTCGCTGGCCTCGACGGTGTGTTCAAGGCGCGCCCCAAGAGCCAGGGCGACTATATCCGCCGCAAGTGTCTTCCGATGCTCGCCGGCACGATGACCGAGCTCGACGCGCTTAAGCCCCCGCCGGACTTCAAGCCGCGCCTCGAGGACTTCAAGAAGGTCATCCCGAAGCTGCGTAGCGGCTTCGAGGGCTACATCAAGAAGATGGAGAAGGCCAAGACGCTCGCCTCCAACGAGAAGGAGGTCGTCGCGGCGGCCGAGGCGTTCCACGCCTACGAGCAGACAGACCGGGCCAAGGTCGTTGGCTACGTCAACCTGATGCTCTGTGTGGTGCCCGATCTGCCGGAGATGGCCAAGAAGGTCAAGAAGGCGCCCGATGTCCAGCCGCTAGTGGAGCATATCCAGGCGCAGATCAAGGCCGACCTGGTCGCCTTCGCCAACAAGCTGCGCAAGGACTGCTTCGCCAAGCTCAGCGACATCTCCGAGCCCAAGAGCTTCAAGCTGATCAACAAAAAGATGGGCGGTGAAGACCCTCGTGACGTTCAAGCGATCAAGTACACCTTCAAGCGCGCCTGGAAGGGCTTCTTCCAGAAAGATCTCGACGCTATTGGCACTGGCTTCACGGAATACCGCAACGCCGTCGTGAAGGTCTCCCAGGTCGCCGACAAGTTCAAAGACAAGAAAGCAGACGACGCGCCGAAGAAGAAGAAGCCCGCCAAGAAGAAGTAGCCTCCTTCGACGACGAGCGGGCGGCCACCTCTTATCATGCGCAGCTCTCGCCTGATCGCGACCGGGCTGTTGCTGGCCGCCTCACTCCCGGGGCGTCCCGCCTCGGCGGAGCCCTGCCCCACTCCCCAGCCCCGTCAGCGCCTGGTGATCGTTCCCCTGTTGACGACGCCCCAGCAGAAGCCCAGCGCACCCTATCGGCGTTTCGCCAAGCTCCTCGAGGCGGCGCTGACTCGCAGCCGTCGGTTCAAGGTGTTGCCGCCGCCAGCGACCCTCGCCCAGCTCGGGCGCGAGGGGCGTCGCCTGCGGCCGCGATACTGGAGCAAGCTGCCGTCGGGCACGCGGCTGATCAAGATCGTGCCCCAGCGCGGTGGGGCGCGGCTGCTGCTCTTCGATCCACGGAAGCGCTCGCCGATCTGGCGCTGGAAGGGGCGCGTCGTCGCGCAGCGCGTCGACCGCTGGCGTCACCTCGCGCAGCGCCTGGTCGACCGCTTGATGGTGCGTTTCTACGGGCACCGCGGCTACTTCAGCACGCGGATCGCCTTCGTCCGCGGTAGCGGCAAACGCTCCCGGGTGCTGGTGATGGACTTCGACGGCGGCCGCCTGCGCCCACTCTCGCCCCAGGGCCACGAGAGCGTGCTGCCGCGCTGGTCACCGCGCCACGAGCTGACCTACACGTCCTATCTCTGGCGTAACCCGGACCTCTACATCGTGCGCAAGGGCCGCTCCTACCGGCTCTCGCGGCAGCCCGGGCTCAACACCGGCGCCACCTTCTCGCCCAACGGAGACGAGCTGGCGCTGACGCTGAGCCGCGACCAAAACGCCGAGATCTACGTGCTCGATCGCCGCGGAACGATCCGTCGTCGGCTGACCCAGAGCCCCGGCATCGACACCTCGCCGAGCTGGTCGGCCGACGGCCAGCAGATCGCCTTCGTCTCGGGTCGCAGCGGCAGCCCGCAGGTCTGGCTGATGCCCGCCAGCGGCGGCACGGCGACGCAGCTGACGACCCAGGGCAGCTACAACCAAGAGCCGACCTGGAGCCCGATCAAGAGCAGCCCGTGGATCGCCTTCACGCATCAGCGCGCGGACGGCGGCTACGACATCTGGCTGATCAACGCCAAGACCCGGGCGACGCGCCGGTTGACCACACGCGGCAGCAACAAGAGCCCGAGCTGGTCACCAGACGGCAAGCTCGTGCTCTACAACTCCTCGCTCGGTGGCCTGTGGATCGTCCGCGCTGACGGCAGCTGCCCCCGCCGCGTCTATGGCGGGCACGCTCGCACGCCGGCCTGGTCCGGCTTCTAGCCAAGACGCCGCGCTCCGCACCACGAAAACGTGGCTTTCGTCGCGCGCTGCGTCAGCCCTACAATGCGGGCCGCGGAGGACAGAGATGGCAACGCATAAAGAGAACGTCGCTCGCTTGCGTGAGCAGGGTGTGGAGATCCCGGCGCCGGAGCAGGTGTACATCGGCCCAGAGGTCGATCTGGGGCGGATCAGCGGTCCGAAGACGGTGCTCTATCCAGGCACGCGGCTCAATGGCGCGAAGCTGCGCATCATGGGTGGCTGTACGATCGGGCAGGAGGGGCCGGCGACGGTCGATGACTGCGCGCTGGGGCGCGACGTCGAGCTCAAGGCGGGGTTTTTCGCTGGCTCGGTCTTCCTCGACGGCGCGAACATGGGCCTCGGGGCGCATGTGCGCCAGGGCACGATCCTCGAGGAGGAGGCCAACGGGGCCCATACCGTCGGGTTGAAGCAGACGATCTTGCTGCCCTTCGTCACCCTCGGCAGCCTGATCAACTTCTGCGACATCTTGATGGCCGGCGGCACGAGCCGCAGAGACCATAGCGAGGTCGGCAGCTCGTTCATCCACTTCAACTTCACGCCTAGCGGCGCCCACGGCGACAAGGCGACGGCCTCGCTGATCGGCGACGTGCCTCGTGGCGTGATGCTGCGCTCGAAGCGGATCTTTCTCGGCGGCCAGGCAGGCCTGGTGGGCCCGGTGCAGATGGAGTACGGCACGGTGCTCGCTGCCGGCTTTGTCTACCGCCAAAACCACGGGCCTGACGAGCTCGTCGTCGGCGAGCGGCTGATGCCGATGACGCTGCCTTTCAACCCAACGCAGCTCAACCGGATCAGAGACAAGGTCACGCGTAACCTGCGCTACGCCGCCAACATCATCGCGCTACGTCATTGGTACACCCAGGTGCGCGCGCAGCTCGCGGCGGGGGACGCCGCCCTCGCCGACGTCTACGCCGCCGCCGTGGCCTGCCTCGACGTGGTGATCGCCGAGCGCCGCAAACAGCTTGGTCGCATCGCCTCCTACATGGAAGACTCGATCGCGGCCCTCGAGTCGACGGGCGAGCGCAAAGCCAAAGAGGTCGCGGATCAGCGGGCCTTCGCCGCGGCGTGGCCCAAGATGGAGCAAGCGCTCACCAAGGTCGACGGCTTCAGCTCCGGTGACGAGCCCGAGCTGAAGACCCTCCTCGCCGCGTTGCCGTCTGTCGCCGACAAGCCCTACACCGAGGCGATCCAAGCGCTCCCCGACGAAGCCGCTGCTGCCGGCACGGGCTGGCTCGAAGGCATCGTCACCCGCGTCGTCGACCCCCAGCTCGCGTTGATGAGCTAGAGCGCTGACCAACTTACCTCCCGTCGCCGCGCTGGTCTGCGAAATCACAGCGGTTGTTGCTCGTCGGTTGCTTGCTACCAGCAGGCGCCCTTCT
>PDPC01000186.1 GCA_002747355.1 Pseudomonadota bacterium
GCCCTCTAAGAGCCCCCCCACACATACCTCCCGTTGCAAGGCACCACACTGCCGGCCGCTTTCGAGGCCTCAGGACGTCCGCCCTACCACCCCGGCTCTGCGCTTCGTAGCGCTCGGAGACAGCCGCACCAACGACGTCGCGCGCCGCAAGGTGGTGGCAGCCGCTGTGAAGGCTCAGCCAGCGTTCATCCTCCACACGGGAGACCTGATCGCCAACGGTCACAGCCAACATCAATGGGATCGCTGGTTCACGACGATGCAGCCCCTCGCCGCCAAGGCCCCGATGCTGGTCGCGATCGGCAACCACGAGGACAACTCCCGCGAGTACTACGCTCAGCTAGCGATGCCGACGCACGCGAGCTCTCCCGCCCGTGGGTACGACACCGAGTCGTTCTACTCGATCGACGTCGGCCCGATCCACGTGATCGCGCTCTCCACCGAGCCCGTAGGCTCGCCCCAAGGTAGCCAGGTGCGCTGGCTGCTGGCCGATCTCGCCAAGGCCCGCAAGAACCCGGCGACACGCTGGATCATCGCCATGGGCCATCGGCCGCCGGTCTCCTGCGGCCGCCACGGCGATCACCTCCCAGCGAAGCGGACCTGGACGCGGATCTTCGAGCGCTACGGTGTCGACCTCACCCTCTGGGGCCACGATCACAACTACCAGCGCAGCAAGCCGCTCCGCGGTGACAAGCCTGTCGCCGATGGCAAGGCTCCCGTCGCCTCCGGCGCCGGGGTGACCTACATCGTCACCGGTGGCGCCGGCGCGCCGCTCTACGACGCGTGCAAGGACCCGCGGATGGCCAAGACCCGCAAGGCCTACCACTACCTCGACATCACGGTCACGGACACACGCTTGGTGGTCAAGGCGAAGGGGATCGACAACAAGACCTTCGACCGCTTCGAGCTGCGCAAGACGATGCTAGAATAAGACGATGCTAGAATAAGACGATGCTAGAATAACCGATGCCCTCGACGACCTTCCATCACGCCCGGACGCTGCTCTTCGTCTTCATCGCCTTCATCGCCGCCGGCACCCTCCCCTCGCAAGGCTGCAGCGACGACGCGCCCACGACCGTGCTGCTGCGCATCGAAAGGGGCACGCTCGAACGCGCACCGAGCCAGCTCTTGCTCTCGGTCTACGGCGACGGTGGCCGCTACATCGACAGCCAGCGGGTGCCCGAGGTCGGCGCCCCCGAGCTCCCCGGCGAGGTGGTGCTCTACCCGAAGGACGCCGCCGACACGCTCCGCCTCCAGGTCGAGGCCAGCGATGAGGTCGGCGCCCCCGTGGGCTATGGCGTGGCGACCGTGACGCTCATCGCTGGAAGCCAAACCCGCGCCCTGGTCGTGCTCCAGCGAGACGTCCTCGCCGATGGAGACGGTGACGGCGTCCCCGACGTGATCGACAACTGCCCCGCGCGACCGAACCCGGACCAAGCCCCTTGCCAGAGCGACGGCGGCCCGCAGGATGGCGGCCCCGACAGCGCCACCCCCGATCGCGGCCCCGACACGGTCGACTGCGACAAGGACGGCGACGGCTACCTCTCGCAGGTCTGCGGCGGCGACGACTGCAACGACAAGCTGAAGAGCGTCCACCCAGGCGCCGACGAGAGCGGCCCCGGGAGCCCGGTCTGCCAAGACGGCATCGACAACGACTGCGACGGGAAGACCGACATCGGGGAGCTGGGCTGCCACCAATGCGAGACCAGCGCCGAATGCGACGACGTTAATGACTGCACTCACGACAGCTGCGCCAAGAACCTCTGTCAGCACACGGCGCAGGTCGGCAAGAGCTGTGACGATGGGGACCCGTGCACGACGAGCACCCGCTGCCAAGCGGACGGCAGCTGCGGCAGCGGTGCGCCGGTGACGTGCCCCCCCGCGCCCCACCAATGCCAGGTGTCGACGTGCGACAGCCAACAGGGCTGTGTCACGATCGCCGCCAACGAGGGCGGGAGCTGTGACGACGGCATCACCTGTACGGAGGCGACCTGCCAGATCGGCAGCTGCGTCACCGACAGCAGCAAGACCTTCTGCTACATCGACGGCGTCTGCTACCCAAACAACCACCAGGATCCGGTCAGCGGCTGCCATTGTCTGACGTCGCAGAGCACCACGAGCTGGTCGGCGTCCTCCACCCAATGCCTGATCAACGGCAAATGCGTCAACAGCGGACAGAGCGCTGCGTGTTCGATCTGCGACCCGACCATCTCGAAGACCTCCTACGCCTCTCTGGCCAGCTGTCAAAACGCGATCGTGCTTGTCGGCGCCAACGACGCGTTTTCCGGCAACCTCGGGGGGGTGAGCGGCGCCAA
>PDPC01000102.1 GCA_002747355.1 Pseudomonadota bacterium
GGAGGGCGCCTGCTGGTAGCAAGCAACCGACGAGCAACAACCGCTGTGATGTCGCAGACCAGCGCAGCGACGGGAGGTAAGTTGGTCAGCGCTCTAGTGTCCTATCGCTCCTTATCGACAATCCCAGTCAACGAGGAAGGTCGCGCGGTCAAGGCTGAGCGGCTTCACCATCGCGAGCCTTGACCGCGAGCCCTTGTTCGTCAGTGGGCTTCGGGATGAATCTGCAGTCGAGCGACACCCTTGACAGCCTCTTGCGGCTAGCGAGAGAATCTAGACTTGTCAACAGGAGGAGGAGACAGATGAGCTATCACGGGTTCGGCTGCAGCAGTTGGTTCGGTTGTTGCAAAGCAGTTGGTTCGGCTGTTGCAGGCAGAGTGCTTCTGGCCGCCGTGGTTGCTTCCGTTCTTTCTGGGTGTGTGAGGGGTGAAGGCGGCGATAGATCGAGCAGACTCACGAACGCATCGACGGGAGTTGTCATTTTGCCGCCAGCTGGAAAAGCACTCTAGGGGCCCGATGTCTGCGTAGGTCATGACTCTCGAATCGTGACAACTGACTACCAAGGGGCGGTGGCGTCTACAAACGACTGCATCTACCCACTCGCTTGTGGTCACGCGAGCGACGTGGCGTTCGTGGGTTATCAGAATGGCGAGCCCGCCTTCGCGGTCGCCTGGCGCGACAACGTGTTTGGTGGCGCCGTGTGGGCACGCCGCTATATCGCCGCGTCGGGCAACTTCGCGTCGTCGGTGATGCTCGAGGCTTCGACGGCCGGGGTCGCTGTGGCGACGAACTGGGTTCGTCGCATGGGCTTCGACCCCTATTGTCAGCTCTCACCCAGCGGCTGTGGCATGGCGATCTGGCAGGTCTCCAACAATAAGGGCTGGGCGTTGCATTGGCGGCAGATTACCCCGTATGGCTTGTATGGGCCGATCCGCGAGCAGGTTGGCTTCAGAGGCTCCGGAGAGGTCGGATGTAGAGGTCACATCGAAGCGCTAGAGTGTACACGGCTACTGGCCTACATCGAGAGAGACGACCGACCCAACCACCCTGATCGCCTGTGGATAGCCAGGTTGGACGCGACCGGCTCGGTGATCCCGCCATCGCGTTTGTCGATCTATGAGGTCGCAAAGCCTGTTCGGCTCTTTCAGACCGCGGTGGTCTACTCGAGCGCTGAGCAGCGCTTCTTGGTTGCCTGAGCAGAGTCACGAGGTAACAGTTCTGACCGGCCAATGACGAACGGCGCCGTGCGGTTTCTGTTCGTCAACTTCGATGGGACGTTGATGGGACCGCGACCACGACCAAGGCTGGTGCGATACTGCGAGAACGAGGGAGTTAGTGAGCGTTGCGGGATCACCAAGCAGAACAACACCTGCGCATGTAAGGGGATGTTCGTGACGGCGAACAGCTTGTCGAATGCCGGTTTGGGCGACCGCTTTCGGATTACTCAGTATAATTGGAATGCTCGGATCGAAGCCGATGGCACACCGCATTGGATGATGTACGATACCTGCTCTACGTATTGCCCCGCGGCGCCCGCTAGCTTCTTCAGCGGCCAACAGGAGATCGGCTATTTGGAAATGGGAAGGGCATCTGGAGTATACGAGGGAGCCTACCATCGTGTTCCTGTTGCTGGATATGACTCGCCCGAGTTCGTTGGTTTCTTCTCTCGACGTGATATTTCCTTCAAGGGGCAAGGCGCGCGAGCTGCGCTTGCGGTGGAGGATGGTTATCTGGTTCGGCGATCTGTCGTGGCGGGTCTATCGCAAGCCGTTTCCAGTAGCACTGGACAGAATACGCTCTACCTAACGCTCTTCAACAACGGGGGGGGGTGCCCATGAATCGTGGGATTCTGTGCTTTGCCCTCTTGCTGCTGCTTTGCTCGGGGTGTAGCGATCGCGCGGTGAGAAGCCTCGACAGTGGGCCCTTCGATACTCTCGAAGCAGATACTCTCGAAGCAGACGTCTGGCCGGCCTGGCCCGCGGAGTCGCCGCGGGGGAAGGTCGATGTGGCTGTCGTACTCCCGGCGGGGTCGAGTGTCGCCGAGGACCGGGGCTTCCTGCTCGATGTCTTCGATCGGCTGACCGAGCGGCTGCTTCGGCCATGGGATCGGGCGCCGGTGCCTGATTTTCGTGTTGGTTTTCTATCCCCCTACGTCGCTCGCGATATCACCTGTTCGGATGATCTTCCCACTTGGGGGCAGCGTTTCCTGATGCCAGCATCAGTCGATGAGAGCGCCATCCCGAAAGGGGTTGTTTGGCCACCGAAAGACAACCTCGTGCACGTCGTGGGAGGGCTCTCCGAGAGCGCCTATGCTCTATGGTCTTATTGGGGACGAATCCCGTACTCCGACTGGTGTGAGTTCAATGAGCATCTCGAGGTGGTCGACCGGGCGCTCGATGGACGGAACCCGGGCTTTCCTCGGGCAGACGCTCTGCTGGTGATCCTCGTTGGCGGGGAGCGAGACGACTGCAGTATCGCCGACGTCACCAAGTGGCAGCCGAGCCCCTATCTCCTAACTCAGAACTGTTACAGACCTGCGCCGGGCTTCTTGCGCTCTCCCGAGGCGCTTGTTCGGGCGATCGCAGCTCGGCACGCGGGGCCGGTCTTGTTGTCCGTGCTAGGTGATTGCTCGGAGCCGACCTTTGGAGTAGACGGAGACCAGTCTGTTGATTGTGTTCGCAGGAGCGACGGCGATTGCGACAGCGGGTGCATTCTTCCGACTCCGAGGCTCTGCGCGTTCGCGGCGAGCTTCGACCGCTGGCGACCAAACATGAAGAGCTTGTTCGGCGAAATGTGCCGGATTCACCGCGACGAAAACGCGACCGCCAAGGCGCTTGCGGAGTTGATCTTTGATGCGGTCGAGCCCTAAGAGCACCCCTACAGATCCCTCCCGTCGCCGGGCACAGCACTGCCGGCCGCTTTTTCGGCCTCAGAACGCTCGCCGTACCGCCAGTATGGCTCATTTCTTCGGCTACGTAATCGGCTCGGCAGCTCAGCACCCGGCTCGGTCCCGAATCTGTAGGGGTGCTCCTAACTTCCGCAGATGGCCCCATGCGTCAGGGTAGGTGTCGCGTCTCGCGCTTCGACGAGATGATCCGCGCTCTTTGCGAGACCGGCTGATGCCCCGGTCGTCTCGAGCAAGCAAAGCGCGCTTCATGAGGTCCTCGCGTGTTGACGGCGGAGGGATGGTCGATTTAGCGTAACCTCCTATGCCAAAGAAGTACGTCCTCGACACCAATGTCATGCTCCACGATCCGCTGGCGGCCTCGCGCTTCGGACCAGGCGACGTCGTCGTGCCGATCTACGCGATCGAAGAGGTCGATCGCTTCAAGCGCGAGCTCTCCCAACGCGGGCGCAACGCTCGCGTCTTCTCTCGCTACCTCGACGATCTTCGCGCTGGAGGCAAGCTCTGCGATGGCGTGCCGATGGGCGAGGCGGGGGGAAACCTGCGGGTGGCGATGGTCGGCGGCGAGGGTGGTCCGCCAGAGGTCGCCGACGAGGGTAACCGCGCCGACAACTTGATCCTCGCCGTCGCGCTGCAAGAGCAGCAGCAGGATCCGGACAGGCCGGTCGTCTTTGTCACCCGCGACGTGAACCTGCGGATCCGCGCCGACGCCCTCGGCCTGCAAGCGGTCGACTATGTCGACGAGCGGGTCGACATCTCCGAGCTCTACAGCGGGACGACCGAGATCACCGTCCCCGGCACCACCGTCGACGCGCTCTATGCCGACGGGGCCGTGCCCTATACCGTCGCAGAGGGCGAAGACGAGCCCTTCCCGCACCAATGTGCGCTGGTTCGTGACGTCGCCAACGAGGGCCACTCGGCGCTCGCGCGTTACGACGCCCAGAACGAGCGCCTCGTCGCCCTGCGCCGCTACAAAGACAGCGTCTGGGGGATCCGCCCGCGCAACAAGGAGCAGCATTTCGCCTTCGAGCTGCTGCTCAACGACGACGTCAAGCTGGTCACGCTGGTCGGCATGGCCGGCACGGGCAAGACCCTGCTGGCCATCGCCGCCGGCCTGCAGAAGGTGATCGAGGAGCGGAAGTACCAGAAGCTGCTGGTCAGCCGCCCGATCTTCCCGCTCGGTCGCGACGTGGGCTTTCTCCCCGGCGACCTCGAAGAGAAGCTCAACCCCTGGATGCAGCCGATCTACGACAACCTCGAGCTGCTCCTCGGTGTCGGCCACTCCGACCGCAACGAGCGCAGCTACCGCGAGTTCCTCGAGATGGGCTACCTCGAGGTCGAGCCGCTGACCTACATCCGCGGCCGCTCGATCCCGAACCAGTTCATCATCGTCGACGAGGCGCAGAACCTCACGCCCCACGAGGTCAAGACGATCATCACCCGCGTCGGTGACAACACCAAGATCGTGCTCACGGGCGACCCCTACCAGATCGACAACCCCTACATCGACTCGTCGAACAACGGCCTGTCGACGGTGGTCGAGCGCTTCAAGGACGCCGGGCTCTCCGGCCACATGACCCTGCTCAAGGGGGAGCGCTCCGAGCTCGCCGAGCTCGCCGCCAACAAGCTGTAGACGCAACGAGCTGTAGACGCAACGAGCTGTAGACGCAACGAGCTGTAGACGCGCATCCTTTCGGCGCGCTCGAACTTGCCACCCTCTAGGGGCCGACTTATGGTGGCATCGTGCTGCCTCTTGTCGAGTCTTTTGTCGAGAGCCTGCTCCACGAGCGACGGCTCTCGGTCCACACGGCGCGCGCCTATCAACGCGACCTCGAAGGCTTTTCGTCGTTCGCGGCCAAGACCCTCGGCCGCGACTGTAGGCCTCGTGACATCGACACGACGCTGGTGCGCCGCTGGGTCGCCTCACTCTTTGCGCACAATCAAGCCTCGACCATCGCGCGCAAGCTGAGCTCATTGCGTAGCTTTGGCGCCTTTCTCCTACGACGTCGGATCATTGACGACAACCCAGCCAAGCAGGTGGCGACGCCGAAGCGCAGGCAGAGCTTACCGCGGGTGCTCGACGTCGACGAGGCCTTCGGGGTGATCGACGCCGACCTCCAGCCCCCCCCCGCCGAGGCACGCAAGACGGCCAAGGCCAATGGGCACGCCGCCGCGGCGGCCCGCGACCGGGCGATCGTCGAGGTGCTCTACGGTAGCGGCCTCCGCGTCTCCGAGCTCTGCGCCCTCGACATCGCCGACATCCAGCGCAGCGACGACGTCCTGCGGCGTCCGGGAAGCGGAGGGGCGAGTAGAGCGTCCAGCGCGACCGTGCGGGTCCGCGCGGGCAAGGGCAACAAGGATCGGATCGTGCCACTCGGCGAGCTCGCCCTCGAGGCCGTTGACCGCTACCTCGCGCGACGCCCGCTCCTCGCCAACGGCTACAGCGGGCAGGCGCTCTTTCTCAACCGCCGCGGCGGGCGCCTGAGCACGCGCTCGGTGGCGCGGATCGTCGAGGCGCGGTCGCGACAGTACGGCACGCGTACCCGCACCAGCCCCCACACCCTGCGCCATAGCTGCGCGACACACCTCCTCGACGCCGGCGCGGATCTGCGCACGATCCAGGAGATCCTCGGCCACGCGAGTCTGCGCTCGACGCAGCGCTACACCCACGTCAGCATCGACCGTCTGCTCTCCACCTACGACAGCGCTCATCCGCGCGCCGGCACCTCCCGCTCGAGCGCGAGCGCAGGTGCCGAAGGAGTGAACCCAACCGATGAGTAGCATCCCTGAGATCCGCAGTACGACGATCCTGGCTGTGCGTCGCGGAGACACCGTGGCGATCGCCGGTGATGGCCAAGTAAGCCTCGGCGACACGATCGTCAAAGGCGGCGCCCGCAAGGTGCGCCGCATGGCCGACGGTAAGATCGTCGCAGGTTTCGCTGGCTCTGCCGCGGATGGCATGACCCTCTTCGACCGCCTCGAGGCGAAGCTCCAGGAGCATGGAAGCAGCCTCGTGCGGGCCGCCGTCGAGCTCGCGAAGGATTGGCGCACAGATAAGTTCTTGCGCCGCTTGGAGGCGCTGCTGGTCGTCGCCGACCGCGAGCAGATCTACCTGATCTCGGGGACCGGCGACGTGATCCAGCCCGATGACGGCATCGTCGCCATCGGCTCTGGAGGCAGCTACGCCCTCGCCGCGGCCCGCGCCCTATCACGTAACACCGAGCTCTCAGCGCGGGAGATCGCCGAGCAGGCGCTCGGGATCGCCGCTGAGATCTGCGTCTACACCAACAACCAGCTGACCATCGAGGAGCTCTCGTGAGCGAAGACACCACCGCCCTGACCAAGACCGACGACACCGCGGAAGGCGTCGAGGCCGCCCTCGCCGAGCTCGAGCTGACCCCGCGCGCGATCGTCGAGCGGCTCGATCGCTACATCATCGGCCAGAAGGACGCCAAGCGCGCCGTCGCCGTGGCATTGCGCAACCGCTGGCGTCGCCAGCAGGTGCCACCTCCGCTCTGTGATGAGATCTACCCGAAGAACATCATCATGATCGGGCCCACCGGGGTAGGGAAGACCGAGATCGCGCGGCGGCTGGCCAAGCTCGCCAACGCGCCCTTCGTCAAGGTCGAGGCCACGAAGTTCACCGAGGTTGGTTATGTCGGCCGCGACGTGGAGTCGATGATCCGCGACCTGACCGAGCTCTCGATCAACATGCTCAAGGAGGAGGAGCGGCTGCGCGTGCGCCCCAAGGCCCGCGAGGCCGCGGAGCAGCGGCTGCTCGAGCTGCTCTTGCCCGAGCCGCCGAGCGTCGAGAGCCACGGCTTCGGCGAGCGGGACGACGTCGAGGCCGAGCAGCGCTCGATCGAGCAGACGCGGGAGAAGCTGCGCAAGCTGCTCCATGATGGCAAGCTCGACGACCGCGAGGTCGAGATCGACGCCCAGGATCGGAGCGCGATGCCGGTCTTCGAGAACTTCAGCTCCGCTGGTATCGAGGAGATGGTGGTCAACATCTCCGACATGTTTGGCAACGCCTTCCCCAAGCGGACCAAGCGCCGCCGGGTGAAGGTGCCCGAGGCGCTAGAGATCCTCGAAGACGAGGAGGCCGCGAAGCTGATCGACTCGGATAAGGTCGTCCGTGAGGCGATCGTCCGCGTCGAGAACTCGGGGATCGTCTTCATCGACGAGATCGACAAGGTCTCCAACCGCGGCGCCGGCGGGAGCGGCCCCGACGTCAGCCGCGAGGGCGTCCAGCGAGACCTGTTGCCGGTGGTCGAGGGCAGCACGGTGACGACGAAATATGGTCCGGTGCACACCGATCATATCCTCTTTGTCGCCTCCGGGGCCTTCTCGGTCGCCAAGCCATCAGACCTGATCCCGGAGCTCCAGGGGCGCTTTCCGATTCGGGTCGAGCTCTCGGCGCTGACCGAGGGAGACTTCGAGCGGATCCTCACCGAGCCGAAGAACGCCCTCTGCAGCCAATACGTGGCGCTGATGAAGACCGAGGGCATCGAGCTCGAGTTCCGCGCCGACGCGGTGAAGGAGCTCGCGCGGGTGGCGGCCGAGGTCAACAGCACGATGGAGAACATCGGCGCCCGGCGCCTGCACACCGTGCTCGAGAAGGTCCTCGACGAGCTCTCCTTCGAGGCACCGGACATCGGCCCGCAGACCATTACGATAACAGAGCAGTACGTAAGAGAGCGTCTCCGAGAGGTGCTCGACAAGGAGGACCTCTCCCGGTTCATCCTCTAAGGCGCTGACCACAGGACCTCCCGTCGCCGCGCCGGTCTGCGACATCACGCCGGTTGTCGCTCGTCGGTTGCGTGCGACCAGCAGGCGCCCTTCTCGCTCCTACGCCGTGATTCCGCATCCTTCGTGTCGTTCGGTCCGGTAAGCTGATCAGCGCTCTAGGACCACGCCTATCGATCACGCCGTGGCAGGCCAGCGCCCGCAGCCGACGGGCCTCGGCCGACGCGACCCCCTCGATCGCGCGCTGGAGCGCACCCCAGCTCTAAAGCCAGGTCGCCAGCGCAGCGGCGTCGTTGGGGGCGTCACTCACGCCGCGAAGCGAGCGGAAAAACCCGGCGTCGCGAAGACGGGCCGGGGAGAACCTCATCAGTCTTCATCGAGCGCCACGATCCTAGGCTCTCCGCCCTGACACGTCTCATTCTCTTCGCCGGGACCGCCGCTGGCTCGGCCGTCTCGTCGGCGCAGCAGGTTGTCGCCGCTCTGAACGCCCCGCTGCAAGGCGGCGGCGCCGAAGCGACCGGCGATCGCGTCGAGGGTCCGGGCCAGCGCGTCTCCCTGAGCGTGCTGCGCTTCGTCGAAGCTGAGCTGCTTCGGCGTCTCGTGGGCGCTCAGCTCGCTTGCGGTCACGCCCGTCAACCGCAGCGCGGCCCCGCCCAGCGCTCGCCTGGCGCTGGGGAGCAGGGTGATCGCCGCCCGGGCGAGGACCACACCGTCGCTGGTCGGTCGCTGCAGGCGCTTACGTCGCGTCTTGACCCGGTGGTCGCCGCTCTTGGCCTTGAGCACGACGACCTTCGCGGCGAGCTCGCGAGCCCGCAGACGCTCGCCGACGAGCTCGGCCTGACGCCGGACGATCTGCCTGAGCTCCTGATCGTCGTCGATGTCGCGGGTGAACGTGTCCTCGGCGCCGAGGGACTTGGGCGGCGCGTCGGGGACGACAGGGCGATCGTCGACGCCTCGAGCCAGGTCGTGGAGATGAGCGCCGACCCTCTTGCCCAGGCGCGAGAGCAGCGTCTGCCGTGGATAGGCCGCCAGCTCGCCCACGGTGCGTATCCCGAGCGCGGCGAGCTTGCGCTCGGTGACCTTGCCCACGCCGAAGAGGCGGCGCGCGGGCAGCGGGTGGAGAAAGGCCAGCATCTCGTCGGCGCAGACCACCAGCAGCCCGTCGGGCTTGTCGAGATCGGAGGCGATCTTGGCCACCATCTTGTTTGGGCCGACGCCGATCGAGACCACCAACGAGAGCTCCTCGCGCACGCGGCGCTTGATCTCCTTGGCGATCTCTTCAGCGCTGCCATGGAGGCGGCCGCTGGCGCTGCAGTCGATGAAGGCCTCATCGAGGGAGAGGCCCTCGACCAGCGGCGAGTAGCTGCGAAAGATCGCGAAGACCTGCCGCGAGACCTCGGCGTAGCGCGCCATCCGTGGAGACAGGCGCACGAGCTCGGGGCAGCGCTGTTGGGCGCGGATCATCGGCATCGCGCTGTGGATCCCGTAGACCCGCGCCTCGTAGGAGGCGGCGGCGACCACGCCACGGGGAGCCTCGCCGCCGACCACCAGCGGCTTGCCGCGCAAGCTCGGGTCGTCGTGCTGCTCGACGGCGGCAAAGAACGCGTCCATATCGGCGTGGAGGATCGCTCGAGCCATGTCTCGCACCTAGCAGCCGGCGAGCGTGGCCAGCAGCGATAGAGCGAGCCAGGGTCGACAGCGGCGTGGCCTTCGATATCGTCCGCCTCGCAAGAACACCTCGGCTAGAGCCCGTGAGGGTAGAAGCGGAGCGCGTCCCCGCTGGTCGTGAGCACGACGATCGAGCCGTCGTGGAGCAGGGTCGCGTGCGTCGGGAGATCGATCGTGGGCATGGGGACAGACAGCTCGTGGAAGCGGTTGTCGCGATCGATCAGCCCAACACCGCAGAAAAACAACGCTCTTCATGCCAGTCATCCGGAGGAAGCTGATGGCTTGTGCAGAGACCCTCCATTTGGCCGCAGGTGCACGGCCCTTGTCCTCATTGTGCCGATGGGACGTTGGAAGTAAAGGGGCGTATCGGTGCTGAGGGAGGATGGCGTCTGGCACCTCTGGCGCCCGCCTTCGTCCCCGCGACCTGACGATCCCCCGACCGCGCCTCCTCGCTGAGCCAAACGCCCGACCACGACTCCGTCTGATCGCCCTCTCCCAACCGCATGGCTGCGAGAGCTGCGCCTCGGCGTCCGTCGGCAGCTGAGGACCGAGGCTCCCGCGCTGCCCCTCTTCGGAAACCGACGAGATCGGACCCCTTACGGCGAGATCGGCTTTTGGATCGGCCCTAAACGCCGCGAGATCTGCTTTTGGATCGGCGCTAAACGTCTTATCCTCTTTAGCCTCTTTGTGGGTTCTATAAAGAGCGCAGGTGCTTGCGTTGGTTCAGCGGGCATCCTCACCGTGTCTATTCGAACTCTGAAGGATCTATTCGAACTCTGAAGGATCTATTCGAACTCTGAAGGAGGTGGTCAGATGCGACGATTGTGGGTTGCGGTGGTCTTGGCGCTTGTACCCGAGACAGCCTTCGCTCAGGTGGACATGAGCACCCTGGGACAGGCAGAGGTTGTCGATTTTAAAGGGTTTACAGGTGCTGGGTTCTCCGCTACGCCAGCGGCTGGGCAGCTCAACTCGAACAACTGGCGCATCACAGGCCTCTCTGATGGCGACACGACCTTTGGCGGTGGTCCCTATGACAGCGGCGACTACGCCAAAGGGGCTAGCACTGGCAACGTCTCTGGTGGCGGGGTCTACGCCTTCCAGGTGCCCAATGGCGCGAGCACGAGTGTTGCCCTTGGCGTCCAGCCCACCGGCTCGGATTTTACCCCAGGCACGGCGACTCTGCGCGCTCGCAACGCCACCGGCGCGCTGGTGACCAGCGTCGCTTTCACCATGCGCTTCTGCCTGCTCAATAACGGGCCTCGCTCGAGTTCGCTGGCGGTGGAGTATTCCACCGACGACAAGACCTACCAGCAGGTGGGTAACATCGTACCCCTCATGACCCCAGAGGCCGCGACCCCCAACGCCACATGGATCTGCAATCAGACCGCCGGGACCATCAGCGGTCTTGCTTTAGCGAGCAGTGGCCTGCTCTATATTCGCCTCAGCAGCGATGACGCGTCTGGATCGGGTAGCCGTGATGAGTTCGGAGTGGACTGGATCTCTCTGACTCCCCAAGGCGGCGCGGCATCCCCCGACGCCGGTGTGCTCAGCGACCATGGCGTCGGCCTCGACGGCAACGTGATCCCCGTCCCAGAAGCGGGCGTCCCCGATGCAAACGTCAGCCTCGACGGTAACGTGATCCCCGTCCCAGATGCGGGCGTCCCAGATGCAAACGTCAGCCTCGACGGTAACGTGGTTCCTGTCCCAGATACGGGCGGTTGGGATACCTTGATCGGCGACGTTGTTATGCCAGACCTATACGAGGCCGACATCACGACCGATAGCGGCACGACCCCAAAAGACAGCGGCAGCACCCCAAAAGACAGCGGCACGCCCCGAAAAGACAGCGGCACCAGCGGTGGTGATGATGACGGAGGTTGCAGTGTCAGCGGCCACACGACCGCGCCCAACCTGGCCTGGTTGAGCCTGCTCCTTCTCGTCGCCCTACGGCGCCGTCACAGCTAGCCCCATCTAGGTCGGACCGAGCGAGGCGACGCCATTCGAGCCAAGATCACGGAGCGAAAACGCAGCCGTAGTGGTGCTACGGCGCGTCTGAGCGACAAAGGACTCGGTTCGAAGGGCAGGTCGCGACGGGAGGGCTCGATCAGGGGATGTCCCACTCGCTGTTGATCTGAGCTGAAAAGAGGGTGGCGGTCTCAGCGGATCAACGCTCTAGAGCGGTGATCCGCTTACCGGACCGAGCTGCGCGAAGGATGCGGAATCACGGCGTAGGAGCGAGGAGGGCGCCTGCTGGTAGCAAGCAACCGACGAGCAACAACC
>PDPC01000025.1 GCA_002747355.1 Pseudomonadota bacterium
CAACGACGGCGTCTACGACTTCCCAGGGACCAGGCAGACCTTCAACATCAACACTCTTGGCAACGCCTATGTGCCGAGTGTCGTGCTGGCCCAAAACCCCGGCAACCTCCAGATCATCGCCTCCACCGTGCCTGCGCTGAACGGCAAGACCGGCAACCGCGTGGTCAACGCTGCTAGCCCCTTCTTCGTCGCTTTCAACTTGCCGCTCCACCAGGCGACCGCGCGGCTCTACGACGAGCAGGGCAACGGCGTGGCGGACCCCATTAAGGTCACGATCGACGGCTCGCTGCTGTCGATGGGGTTCTCCAAGCTGGTCGCGGGGCAGGAGTACAACCTGCTCCTTCACGTCGTGGCCGTCGTCCCGGGAACGTTCATCGAGAAGACCTACACGACGCCTTTTTTCATCGAGCCCGAGGCGTCGGCGAAGGTCGTCGCCGATCTGAAGGCCAACAGCAGCAACGCCAACAAGGTGACCGTGAGCTTCAGCGAGCCGATCGGCACTGGCGCGAACGTCAACCTGTCGGTGGTCTACTTCAACTACGACCTCAACGCTTCGGGCGCGACGGGCGACAAGCCCGGCGAGTTCGGATCTGACACGACGCCGTATCAGCTCATCAACCGGGAGAAGAATCCACCCGGCGGTATTGGCAAGTCCGGTTTCACGAGCCAATGGGAGCTGAGCCTGCCGAACGTCAGCGGCAACCCCGTGGCGTCTGGGACGACGATCAAGTTTATCTTTTCCAGAAACAACGCGCCTGTGACCCGCGCCAACGGCGAGATCATCCCAGACATCACCGTGACGGTGCCGTGATGATGCCGGGCTAGATCACACAAACGTTGGGCTGGATCAAGAGGGCGTGGGCCCGCTGGCGAGCCCAGGGATGGGGGCAAATAGGGGATTGGGGGGAGGATGGGGGATTGGGGGGATGGCGCCGCGGGTTTCGCGTCCACCTTCACCCTTCAGGCGCGGGGGGCGTCTTCGTCGTCGGCGAAGCGGAGGATGACGGGGGTGTCGGCGTTGAGGGGTTGGACCTGGGCCTGGGCGTCTTGCTGCTTGCGGCGGAAGCGGCTGTGGATCTCGAAGGCGAAGTTGTCGAGGACCTCGGGGTCGATGGGGTCGCCGTTGAGGGGCAAGGTCAGAGACGGCAGGCCCTCTTGCTCGGCGATGTGGAAGAACTGGGCCTCGCTGATCTTGTTTGGCATGCACTCCAGCGGGCCGACGCTGACGACGCCGTCGATCGCGCCGTGGCGCCACTCATGTACCGGTCCGCCGACGGTCAGCACGGCCTCACCGGTGAGCTCTTTGCGAACATAGGGCTCGGCGGCCGCCAGGCTCTGGGCCACGGTCGTTCGCTCGGGCCAGCCGAGCTCTCCGGCGAAGGTGTTGTAGGCCCGGGCCTGGATCCGCCGCTGTACCAGAGACGAGAAGTGGTCGCCGAGGTCCTTGTTATCTCTGAGGTTGAGGTAGTCGGTGTACTCGAGCCACTCGGTAAACGGCGCGAAGAAGCAGCGGATGCCGCGCTCTTCGAGCTTGCGGATGATGAAGTCGTTGGCGAAGGCGTCGCAGCGCACATAGATCTCGCCGACCACCGAGATGGTCGGGATCTCCTGCTTGCCCTGGACGCTACCCAGCTCGGCGGCGGCGCGGCGCATCAGGTCGTTGATCCCGAAGAGCCGGCCCGTGGCGACCTGCAAGAGCGCCGTCGGTACCGAGATGTCGCCCGCGGCGGCGCGCTCGCAGAGCTGGGTGAGCTCGCGGAAATAGCGGTCGTGGATCTCCTGTGCGGCCCCCTCACGGGTCTCCACCGGGCGCGTGGTGTAGAGCGCGTGCTGGAGCATGTCGGTCGCGGCGAAGGCGCTGAAGATCAGCACCACCAGGCCGCCCGGTGTGCCCTCGAAGTAGCCGCTGTCTTGCGGTGACCAGACCCGCACGCGGTCTTTGTAGCCTAGCCGATCCAAGATGATCTTATGCAGCACGTTGTAGACGCCGAAGCGGCAGGGGCCGTTCGCCGTGGGCATGAAGAAGGCGAAGTTCTGCTCGTCGTTCTCCTCCTTCTGGAGCCGCTCAATCACCGCCCCGAGGGTGATCGCCATCGGGATGCACTCCTTGCCCGACGTGTAGCGGCGGCCGATGGCGAGCGTCTCACGTCGCGCCATCGGCAGCGACTCGGCGGGGACGCCAGCGCCGCGCAGGCAGGCCGCGAGGCTCTCGGCGCCCTGGCCCATCCGCGGGATCAGCACCTTCTCCTGAAGGTGTCGGATCTCTGGCAGCGTGCGCCGGTCGGTCTCGATCGCCCTCAGAGAGTTGGGCGACTTGACCGCTTCGGCGGCGAGATCCTCCTGGACGCAGTGGAGAAAGGCCTCGACGCGGGTCTTGGTGCCTGCGTCACCGGAGTGGCCGTCGGTCTCGATCACGGCGAAGGGCTTACCCTCCATCTGATAGGCGAAGAAGTGTAGGTTGAAGCTGTCTGGCCCGCAGGAGTAGTTCGAACACCAGATCGCGTATTGCCCTGGCGTCCGGCGGATCTGATGCACGGCGCGGAGGTTGCGCTGGCCGAAGCCCCAGTACATGTCCTTGTAGACTGGCACCTCGTCGGCGGTGGGGTAGCAGTCGACGGGGATCGCGATCGAGCCCTGCTCGCGGAGGATCGCCGGCACGTTGGAGTTGAGCACCTTGTTGTAGATCGTGTAGGGGCGGCCGAGGACCACCACCGGGGTGATGCCCTTGTCTGCGCAGAAGTCGAGGGCGCGCTGGCCGAGCATCTTCACGTCGAGGTCGAAGGCCTGCTGCACCTCGAGCGCCTTCTGGTAGGCCTTCCACCAGCGCACGGTGAACACGCCGAGGCCCGTCGCCAGGCGCTGGCAGCTCTCGATGAAGGGCTTGCCCTCGAGGGTGCCGCCCTCGCCAAACTCGATGTATGGAGAGAGGATCTTCTCCCGATGTGTCGGGCCGAGGTCCCACTTCAGCATATCTGGGCTGCCCTGGACGATCGGGCAGACGATGCCGTGCTTTTCGCCCTTGACTCGCGGCAGCTCGCGCAGCATCGGCACGAAGATCTTGTCTGGCTCGTGCTCCGCCATCTGGCTGACCAGGCCATGAAACTGCTGCATCGGCGCGCAGAAGGGCACGTTGGCCTCTTCGATACCGCGTTTCAGGGCCGCCTGGTTGGCGCCGCGGTAGACCTTCACGTTGAAGCCGAGCTCGTTGATGAAGGTGGCGAAGAAGGGCGCCAGGCTCTTGAGCTGAAACTCGTCGGACATTGCCACCGTTGGCGCGTCGCCCCGGGAGGGGAGGCGGTTGACGATCTCTTGCACCAGCTCTTCACGCTCACGAAAGGGATCCGGCGACAGGTCCGGCAGCTTGGCCTTGCGCGTGCCGCGATCCCAAAGTGAGCAGCCACCGCCCCAGGTGAAGCGCTGCTTCTTGCCTGCGACGCGGGTGTCGATGCGGTCGATACGACAGAAGTTGCCGGCGCCCCCGCAGCCCTTGATCGAGCTACAGACGAAGGTGTCCTTGCGTAGGATCTCGGCGCTGAGGAAGCGCTCCGGGTCGACCACGGCGATCTTCTCTTGCTCGAGGGATTTGAGCGTGAGGAGGGAGATGCCGAGGGCGCCGACGGTGCCCGGATCCGGCGGGATCACGACCTCACTGCCGGTCTGCCGCGCCACCGCCGCGGCGAGGGCGTCGGCCGAAAAGGGCATACCTTGGCAGAAGATCACGTCGCCGACCGAGCGGCTTCCCTTCACCCGGTTGAGGTAGTTTTGGATGATCGAGTCGTAGATGCCGGCGATGATCGAGCGGTTGTGTACCCCCGCGGCGACGGCCTCATCGATGATCTCGGCCATGAACACAGAGCAATGCTGGCCGAGCGAGACGCAGGTCTCGGCGCCGAGGGCCTCCTTGCCGAGCTGCACCACGTTGTCGATGCCCTTGAACTTGCGGCCCTGCTCCTCGATGAAGGAGCCCGTGCCAGCGCTACAGGCCTCGTTCATCGCCGCGTCGACCACGCGTCCCTCGGCGAGGCGGATGTACTTGGCGTCCTGACCGCCAATCTCGAAGATGGTGTCGACCCGTGGGTCGAAGTGCAGCGCGCCCTCGGCGTGGGCGGCGATCTCGTTGAGGACGTAGACGTGGTCTTTGCCGTAGCAGGTCGTCAGCAGCGAGCCGACGATCTCGCGACCGCTGCCGGTAGCGCCAAAGGCGACGATATGATGTCGAGCTGCGGAGCTCTCCGTGAACATCTTCGTCAGCTGCTGTGAGGCGCCGACGGGGTTTCCGTTGGTGTTGATGTAGCCCTGCCAGACCGTCTCTTTGTTGGCGATGTCGATGGCGACGGCCTTTGAGCCGGTGGAGCCGATGTCAAAGCCGAAGATGACGTCGCGCTCTGAGCCCTTTGTCGGATCGGGGATCGCGACCTTAGGCATGCGCTTGATCGACGAGAGGAACTGGGACGGCCCCTGCACCATCTCGAGGTGGGCCTCCTCCGGCGGCGAGACCAGGTCGGAGAGGGAGGGCAGCGCCTGGGGGTTGTCTCGAGCGACCAGCGCCGCGCCGAGGGCCTCGAGGAAGAGCGCCCGCTCACCGAGGTAGGGCAGGATCTGCATCTCATGGCGCTCGCAGAAGCGCTCGAAGTGGCGTTGGATCCGCCTCGCCTGGCTCACGCCGCCGACCAGCAGCACGCGCTTGGGGCTGACCCGCGGCTTGAGCAGCACCTGCACGTTCTCACAGACCGCGTCGTAGAGGCCGGCGAGTATCCGCGCCTGGCTCTCGCCCTTGTTGGCGAGGTGGGTCATATCGGTCTTGAGGATCACGGGGCAGCGGCCCGAAAGCGGCGCCGGATCGTCGACCGGTTCGCATAGCGCGCTGGCCTCCTCGATGCCCATGTTGAAGCGCTCGACGAGCTGGCGCAGGAAGTTGCCCGTCCCCTGGCTGCAGCGCGAGTTCTCGCGGAAGACCTCGACCCCCTTTGGTCGCAGCTCGAGCACGGAGAAGCCGTGGCTGCCGATGGAGACGACGGTGCCGGTCTCCTCGCTGGGGTCTCCGGAGGCGCCAGCCCCAACGTAGGTCGAAGCCAGCCCGTTGCCGTCGGTGATGCTGCCCGAGACGAGGGCCCGATAGGCCATCGCCTGAGCTTGCTTGGTTGGCACGCGATCGACCTGCACTTGGCGGCTAGCCCGTCCGCTGACCGCGGCGCCTGCCAGCTCGCTCCAGCGCCTGTCCTTCAGCAACGCGAGCAGGGTGTCGTTGGGCTCCTTATGGTGTTCACGGATCCATTGCCCGCTCCACAACACCCGGCCGTCATCGAGCTCGGTCAGCTCGACCACCTTCACCGTCTCGGCGCCTACGTCGATCCCGACATACCTTTTTACCATCTCGACCTCGCTTGCTGGCTGAAGGGAACACAAGTGGACTGACGCGTCAGTCTAGTGTTCAGTACAAGAATTCGCAGACAGAGCACCTCATGTCAAGACAGTGGCCGGAGTTTTTGGGCGTGTTTTGGGCGTGTTTCCGGAGCGAGAGGGCGCTAGCGGGGGAGCCCTGGGGCCGGAAAATCCTTGCAGAACTCACGGATCTCAGCCGCAACCTCGTCTTGCCGTGTTTCGTTTTCGATGTCCGACAGGACAGCGTGCATCCACTGCGCGAGCCGCTTCATCTCCGGCTCCTTCATCCCCCGGCTCGTCATCGCTGGGGTCCCCAAGCGGATGCCGCTCGGATCAAAGGGCTTGCGCGGGTCGAAGGGCACCGTGTTGTAGTTGCAGACCATGCCGGCTCGGTCGAGCGCCTGCGCGGCGATCTTGCCTGCCCAGCGCTGCTCTCGGTCGCTGCCATCGGGCTTCTTCGTCACGTCGACGATCAACAGATGGTTGTCGGTGCCCCCAGAGACCAGGCGGTAGCCCAGGCTGTTGAGCTCGTCGGCGAGCGCCTTCGAGTTGTCGACGATCTGCTGGGCGTAACGCTTGAACTCGTCGGTGGCGGCCTCTCTAAGCGCCACCGCGATCGCGGCCGTGGTGTGGTTATGCGGGCCGCCCTGTAGCCCAGGGAAGACCGCGTTGTTGATCTTCTTGCGATGCTTTTTGCGCATGAGGATCAGGCCACCGCGGGGCCCGCGCAGCGTCTTATGGGTGGTGGTGGTCACCGCGTCGGCGTGGGGCACAGGGCTCGGGTGTACGCCGGCGGCGACGAGCCCCGAGATATGGGCGATGTCGGCGACGAAGATCGCCTCGACCTCCTTGGCGATCTCGGCGAAGGCCGCGAAGTCGATGATCCGCGGATAGGCCGTCGCGCCGGCGAAGATCACCTTCGGGCGGTGCTGCTGCGCTAGCTTGCGCACGGCGTCGTAGTCGATCAGGTGTGTCTCCGGGTGCACGCCATACTGCGCGGCTTTGAAGTACGCGCCGGTGATGCTGACGTTCCAGCCGTGGGTCAGATGTCCCCCGTGGGGCAGCCCCATCCCCATGATTGGATCGTGGGGCTGGCAGAAGGCGAAGAGCGCGGCGAGGTTGGCGGGTGAGCCGGAGTAGGGCTGGACGTTCGCCGTCTCGGAGCCGAAGAGCTCCTTGGCGCGCTCGCGGGCCATCTTCTCGATCTGGTCGATGTACTGCTGCCCCTCATAGTATCGGCGGCCCGCGTAGCCTTCCGAGTACTTGTTGGTCAGCACCGATCCCGTGGCGGCAAGCACAGCCTCGCTGACGTAGTTCTCCGAGGGGATTAGCCGCAGCTTGTCGACTTGCCGCTGCTCTTCGCTGCGGATCAGTTCGTAGATCTCAGGGTCGATGTTCTTGATCACGTCGATGCTCATGGGGCCTCCATCGGCGGGTCTCGTGCGGGCAACCCGCCGCGTAGCTCTCGAGGGGGTAGGTTCCCTCCGGGCTCGGCTTCGCCTCGCTGCTGGAGTCTTACCAAGTCTCTCGAGCCGAGGCGAGCCTCGAGGATGCCGAACGACCCAGCGTGGAGGCAGACGTAACGAAGCAGCTCGAGGGCCGCCCCGGAACCTGTGAGGGCAGCTCGCGAGCTGCCCCTCGCGTCCTGCTCTGCCCACCGCTCGCGTTGATGCTGGGGTGCGACTTACGCCGCGACAGACACCGCGACTTCCGCCGCGACAGACGGGTGGTCTGGCGAGATCTCTGAGGCCTGGCGCGCTCTCGGAGGCCTACAAAGCGGCCGGCAGTGCTGTGCCCGGCGACGAGAGGACCGTGTGGTGGTGCCCTCAGGCGCTGTGGCGCAGCTGCTTGCCGCGGAGAGAGCGGATCACGGAGTAGACCTCCAGCGCCGATGCGACGTCGATCACCGGCACACCGAGGGCGCGGATCGCCCGCCGTAGCTGCTTTTGTTCGCGGCGGCGGCGCATCGCCACGATGTTGCGGATCCGGCGCTCGTGGGTGGACATCCCGACGTCGTCGTGGGTCTGCCCTGGCACCAGCACCAGCAGGCTGTGCCGCTTGCGCTTCGCTAGCGCCAGCGTCTCGAGCGCGACCTCCGGGTTTTCGATGTCCAGCAGGTCGCTGACGACCACGATGAAGCGCGAGCCGCGCGCGGCGGCGGCGGCGCTCAGCGCCTCGGCCATGCCGTCGCCTTTATCGGCGACCAGAGAGCTGCGGCGGTAGGGCAGCTCGATGCCACGCAGCCGGCAGAAGCGCCTCAGCCGCGCCAGGGAGCGCTTGGAGGCGCGGATAGACGATTCGTGGAGCGTGGGCCGCTTAGGCTGGCGGGCCAGAGAGCGCTCCACCTCACGGAGGGTCATCCGGAGGTCGATCAGCTCCCCGGCGCTGCCGACGACGATGTCGTCCCAGCGCGTCGATCCCCGCTCCGGCGGCGCCGGTAGCCGCACGTCGAGGCCCTCCTGGTAGGCCAGGTAGTTGGCCACCGCGCTGCAGAGCTCGCCGTCGGTCATATCCGTCAGGTCTTCGTCGACCACGGCGTGGAGCTCGAGCAGGCGCTCGAGGGTGCGATAGAGCTGCGGCGGCCCCTCGCCGGGCTTGAGCTGCTGGTAGAGGCGGGTGTCGAAGGAGGAGAAGCCGACCCGATCGCCGCCCTCGATGGCCGCCCGCGCCAGCGCCGCGCAGAGCGAGAGCCCCGTGTCGAGCTTCTGCGCGCCGACCGGCGCGCCGTCGCGCATCGAGGGCGAGATGTCCAAGAGCAGCTGATGGGTGACGAGGATCTCGCTCTCATGCTCGCGGACCATCAGCTTTCCCGTGCGCGCGGTTGCCTTCCAGGCGATGCGCTTGAACGGGTCACCGGGGACATGCTCGCGCAGCTCGCGGAGGTCCGATCCCAGGCCGCGGCGCCGCAGCAGCCGCGGCCCGGCCCGCTCGTGAGCTGTGCCGGTCTGGGGTCTGAGGGGTAGCGGAGCGCCGAGCGCCAGCGGTGGGAAGACCTTCACTCCCACCCGGTTGGGGAAGTAGGCGTGCATCACGAAGATGCCGAAGCGGTCGACGAGGCGCAGGGCCAGACCCTGAAGGAACCAATGCCCCGCCGCTCGAGGCAGCAGTGAGAGCTCGAAGCGCACCTCGCGGGTGCGGGGGATGCGTACGCGGAGCGAAGGTGCGTCGCGGAAGCGCGCCTGTGAGCGCTGTATCGTCGACCCCGAGGCGCCCTCGATCTCCAGCGCCGAAGAGCAGATCGGCGTCAGCTCCGCGGCCGCGACGGTCAGCGGGGAGTGGTTGCGAAAGAGCAGCTGGAGCTGCACCGGCTGGCCCACCGTCAGGGTGCCGGAGGGGACCTCGTGGGCTGGGATCCACCAGGCAAACTCGAGGCGGCGGCGCCGGAACATCGCCGCGTGAGGGACGAAGAGCAGGTAGAGCACGAGCAGCGAGGAGATCTGGAGGATCCCTAGGGCGACCAGCGGCCAGGTTGCGAGCAGCGTGCCCAAGAGCACGAAGAGCGCCCCCGTGGCGGCCACGATCAGCCCGTTGGTGGAGAGGGAGGGGCGCATCAGCTCGAGGGCTCAACGTCGACGCTGGTAGCGGACCTTGTCTAGCGCCTCGCTGATCACCTCGGCAGGTCGAACGCCCTCGAGCTCGGCCTCCGGAGCTAGGAGGATGCGGTGCGCGAGGACGGGGTGAGCCAGCGCCTTGACATCATCGGGGAGGACGAAGCCTCGGCCGTGGACCAGGGCGCGGGCCTTGGCCGCCTGGGTCAGCATCAGCGACGCACGCGGCGAGACGCCAAGGTAGACTCGCTGGTGCTCGCGGGTGAAGCGCGACAACCCCAGCACGTAGTCGATCAGCTCCTCGTCGATGTGGACCTCTTCGGCGAACTCCTGCAGCGTCAGGATCTGTTCTGGCTCTAGCACGGTGCCCACCGCGGCCAGTGGTTGGTTGTAGGTCAGCAGCATCTGCTTTTCGGTCTCGGCGTCAGGGTAGCTGATGGCGAGCTTGAGCAGGAAGCGGTCGACCTGCGCTTCGGGTAGCGGGTAGGTCCCCTCCTGCTCGATGGGGTTTTGGGTGGCCAGCACCATGAAAGGCGGCACGAGAGCGCGGGTGTCGCCCTCGATGGTGACCTGCGCCTCCTGCATCGCTTCGAGCAGGGCGCTCTGGGTCTTGGCAGGGGCGCGGTTGATCTCGTCGCCGAGCACGATGTTGGCGAAGATCGGCCCCTCGCGCAGCACGAAGGTGCTGTGACGCATATCGAGGATGTAGGTGCCCGTGATGTCCGTTGGGAGCAGATCGGGGGTAAACTGGATCCGCTTGAAGATGCAGCCGAGGGTCTGCGAGAAGGTCTTGACTAGCGTCGTCTTGGCCACCCCTGGCACACCCTCGAGCAGCACGTGCCCCCGCGCCACGAGGGCCACCAGCAGCATCTCGGGGATCTCCGCCGGCCCGACGAAGGCCTTGCGCACCTGCTCGAGGAGGGTGCCGCGGAGGGCCCGGATCTGCTCCAGCTGTTCTTTTCGTAGCTTATCGCCCATGACCGTCTATCGCAGACCGCTCGCCCGTTGCTTGGCTCAGCGACGGCAGTGTACGCTCGCTCTCGAGCTGGAGAAAGAGCTCTCGAGCCAGCTCGTAGAGGGTGGCCAGCTCCCGCCGGCTCGTGCCGCCCAGGGCTCCAGCGTCGGGAGCATACGGGACGTGGCGTAGCGCGGCTAGCAGCTTGCGGCACGTCTCGGAGGCCTCCGCGCCAAAACGCTCGCGGATCCGCTCGGTGATCCAGTTGGGGTGGATCGCCGAGACGGGCCCTGGCGCGTCGAGCGCCTCTCCGAGCTGCTGCTCGACCTCCTCGCGCAGCTGCGTCGCTGCGAAGCCGGACGGGTCGAGGCGCAGCAGCTGCGCGCCGGGGCGGAGCCACCGTCCGTCGAGGTCGCGCCGCGGCATCGGCAGCACGAGGAGGAAGGCCCCGAGCACCAGCCCCCCGAAGACGAAGGCCAGCGCGCGCATCATGGGGGCCGTGAGGGCGAAGTCGTTGACCCGGTGGAGGAGCTTGTTCACCGCCCTGGCCGCGCGACGCTGTTTGGCCTCGTCTGCGGGTAGCAGCCCCCCTTGCTGGAAGTGTCCGGTGAGCAGCAAGCCGCGGGAGCGCCCCTCTCCAAGCTGCGAGAGGATGTTGGTGGCGAGCGTCAGGTTGCCCTTGAAGCGCAGCATCGCGTTGATCAGCACGCTTGGATCGGAGAGGGCGACGAAGCGCCCCTTGCCCACGGCGCCGGCGACGAGTATCTGCTGCCGCCCACCGGCGAAGCCCAGCAAGGTCGGCAGCGCTGACTCGAAGTACGCCGGGTGGTTCGTCGTCACGGCGCGGAGCCCTCGGGTAAGCGGGTGGCCTCTGCGGGTAGGGAGGGCGATCGGCAGGTGTGGGTTGTCGGCGTAGCGATGTCGTGCGCGGATGAACGCCGTGTGGCGCTTGATGCCGAGCTGCGCGAGCAGCGGCGCCGCCGAGCCAAAGTCGTCCGCGATCAACGCCTTCCCGCCTCGGCGGAGAAACTCGTGCAGCTTCCTCGCGTCGATCTCGCTGCGCGGGTAGAGCAGGATCAGCACGGTCTTGTCGTCGAGCTCGTCGTAGTCCAAGCGGGTCGCGAGCTGGATGGGCAGCTGCAGCCCGGTGGCCAGGTTCGCCAGCTCGCTGGTGCCGTTCCAGGCGCTGTTGTCTGGTAGGTAGTCGGTCTGTGCGCTGCTCGCGCCGGGCCGCAACAGCAGCGTCAGCAGCACCACCACCGCTGGGAGGAGGCGGGGGGGGGCCAGCTTCACATCTGCTCCAACACGTCTAGCCGGGTCTGCTCGAGGAGCGCGGTGGCGCGGCCGATGTTGGCGTCATGGGGGATGGAGAGGGCCACGTAGTAGTCGCGATCGACGCTCCGCACCATCACTCGCTCCTGCGCGAAGGTCAGCACCATCGTCTCGAGGTGGCCGAGCCCCAGCTTCTTGAAGCGCGCCTTGGCCTGATAGAACACGATGCCCCAGTGGGCGGCGAAGAGCGCCATCTCCGTTGCGTCGAGGCATGACGCTTGGTCGACGGTCTCCCCGTCCCAGTCGGCGAAGACGGCGCCGCGGGCGCCGGGGAGCTGCGCGACCAGCCGCGCGAGGATGCGGCCAAAGACCGTCGTCTCCATCAGCGTCTCCCCGCGGTGGCGAC
>PDPC01000187.1 GCA_002747355.1 Pseudomonadota bacterium
GCGTAGGAGCGAGGAGGGCGCCTGCTGGTAGCACGCAACCGACGAGCAACAACCGCTGTGATTTCGCAGACCAGCGCAGCGACGGGAGGTAAGTTGGTCCGCGCTCTAGCCCGTGAGCTCGTCGTGGCGGGCCATGTAGGTCGTCACGACCTGCTGCGCGTCGAGCTTGAGGTGTTTGGCGATCGCGCGGATGAAGCCGCGGAGGTAGACGGGGGCGGGGGTGTTGACGAAGTTCTCGTCTTCGATCGCTCGCAGGTGGCTGATCGAGATCTTCGTCGAGTCGGCGATGTCTTGCAGGTCGTGGCCGCGGGCCTCACGGACCTCGCGGAGCAGGGCGCCGGAGAACTCGGTCTCAGCGTCGATCGTCGGCATCGGCGCGCCTGGGATCGGCTCGATCTCCGCGGGGGCGAGGATGCCCTCGCGCACGGCCTTGGTGACGCGGGGGATCACGCTCGAGCTGGCGCTCGGGCGCGGCCGCTCGCTGCTGCGTCCGGCGGGCGTGTAGCTCGACGAGGCGCTCTCGGCGCGGCGCGAGGGCTTGGTCTCGCTCTCTGGCGCGGCCTGCCAGTCGGGGAAGATCGCGCGGATGTAGTCTTGGCTCTTTTCCGGGTCGACGAGCGTGGCGTAGGCCTCCTCGACCCGGCGCAGCACCTCGTCGATCTCGGCCGGCGGGGCGACGCCGTAGATCGCCGGGGAGGCGGCGTCGTAGATCCGGCGCACGCGCCGCGCGGCGGAGCGCACCTCGGCCTCGGGGGCGCCGGGGTGGATGCCCAAGATCTCGTAGTGGTTCTGCTCGGCCAGGGGCACCGGCAGCGCGTCGGACATGGTGCGGTCCGGTGAGTCGCGAGCGAGGATCCGCCGCGCGAGGCGCTCCAGGTCCTTGCAGACCTTCGCCTCGGGAAACTGCACGAGGAGCGGCTTGCGCTTGCGCACGCTGACCCAGACCAGGTCGTCATGCTCGACGTAGCCGATGTACTCCATCGGCAGGCCGAGGTGGCGGCGGCCGAGGACGGCCAGCGCCGGGCCGAGCTCGAGGTCTTCGCGGGTGCGCGTCTTGTTGACCACCAACAGCGGTCGGAACTCGCTCATCGCCTCTCGGAGGGTCTTGGCGAGCTCCTTGTCGTCGGCCTCGAGCGCCGCCGTATGCAGCTGCTGTGGCGTGGGCAGGCCGCAGTGCGCGAGCGGGGCGACCTTGGGCAGCAGCTCGTCGAGGCGCGGCGCCGTGCGCACCTTGCGCAGAAAGGCGCTCTTGATCAGGCGAAAGGCGCTCTCGATCGCTGGCGGCTCGGGCTGCGTGACGACGATGTGGATGTCGGCGGAGAGGAAGCTGTCGAGGGCGTTGAAGCCGCTGCCCGGGGCGGCGTCGACGACCACGTACTCGGTCGAGAGGTTACGCAGCTGCGCCAGCAGGCGGTTTTTCTGCGCCGGGCGCGGGTTCGCGGCGCCCATCCCGTCGCCGTGGCCGGAGACCAGCCCAAGGTTGTTGAAGGGGGTCTCGAGGATCGCCTCGCGGAGCAGCTTGAGCTGCTTGGAGAGGAAGCCCTGCATCGAGGGGCTCGCCTCGTCGTTGCCGACCAGGGTGTGGATGTTGCCCGAGCCGAGGTTGCCGTCGACCAGCACCACGCGCTTGCCGAGCTGGGCGAGGTAGATCCCGATGCTCGCGGCGAGGACGCTCTTCCCCACGCCGCCCTTGCCGCTGGCGAAGGCGATCAGCTGGCGGGGACGCTTGCGCTCGGTGCGGGAGCGCTCCCGCTGGCTCGCGGCGATCGTGGTCGGCTTGGGCGCGCTCGCCTCGGGCGCCTCGCGCTCGGGCGCGCTCGCCTCGGGCTTGGCCGCCAGCTCCTCGCGCTCGGGCTTGGCCGCCAGCTCCTCGGGCTTGGCCGCCAGCTCCTCGGGCTCGGGCTTGGCCGCCAGCTCCTCGGGCTTGGCCGCCAGCTCCTCGGGCTTGGCCGCCAGCTCCTCGGCGAGCTCGATCTGCCACGAGGCCTCGTCGCCAGGCTCTCCAGGCTCGGCCTCGATCAGCAGCGGCTCCTCATCGTCGTGGGTCGGTGACGCGATCTCGTCGAAGCCATCCGGCTCGCCGGAGGTCGGCTCGCCGGAGGTCGGCCCGTTGGAGGTCGGCCCGTCGGAGGTCGGCCCGTCGGAGGTCGGCCCGTCGGAGGTCGGCCCGTCGGAGGTCGGCTCGTCGGAGGTCGGCTCGTCGGAGGTCGGCTCGCCGGAGGCGACCTCGTCGGAGGCGACCTCGCCGGAGGTCGGCCCGTCGGAGGTCGGCCCGTCGGAGGTCGGCCCGTCGGAG
>PDPC01000026.1 GCA_002747355.1 Pseudomonadota bacterium
TCGCAGACCAGCGCAGCGACGGGAGGTAAGTGGGTCAGCGCTCTAGTAAACCTGTTCGGCGCCGCAGGTGGCACCGTAGGTCGTGGGTTCGCACTTGAGCAAGCCGAGCCCTGGGCAGTCGATCAGACGGCTGTAGCCGTCGAGGCAGACCTTGAGCTTGTCACCGTCACAGGCGTCGAAGTCCGACGCTGAGCACTCCGTGCCGTTTCCGCGACACTTGGCAGAGCCAGCGACGCAGGTCTTCTTTCCAAAGACGTCGCTGCATTTACGCCGCATCACGTAGCCCTCGACGCAGGCCACCAGGTTGTTGTTGCGCGCGTCGCATTGGGGGCCGGCCGGTAGACAGCTCTCGCCAGTACCCTCGCAGCCGACGCTGTCATCACGGCATTGCAGCTGCCGCGCCACACAGTCGTCGATCTCGAGCGCGCCGGAGGAGCATTGGAAGTAGCGCTTGCCGCGGCACTCGCCCCGAAAGGTGGTCGGGTCGCAGGGGCCACCGCCACAGACGGCCTGCTTGCCGGTGCCGGCCGCCTTCACGCCGCAGAGCAGCCCGCCCCTCTTACAGTCCACGGCCTGGACCCACCGCGCGTCGATATCGCAGTTGTAGGCCCGGCCGTTCTCGCAGTGGGGCTCGTAGTTCTTGTCACAAGAGTCAGGCTTGCTCTTGAAGCCCAGGCACTCCCGGATCACGCCGCAGTCACCCTTGGCGTCGTTGACACACCTGTAGATCGACGACCAGAGCATCTCTTGGCCGAACCACACGTAGCGCCGGTAGTAGTTGTCGACGCAGTCGGCGAGGCGCGCGCGCTTCACCCCGCAAGCGGCCTCGCGTGCGCAGGCGACGACGACTTCATCATAGGTCAGCGGCTTCACTTCCAGCTCGCCGCCGTCTTTCTTTGTATTGGGCGTGGTGGAGTCGTCGCTGCAACCCGGGAGCGCGGCGACCGCGATCACGGCGGCGAAGGACAAGACACGGGCTCGAATCATCTGAGGCTCCTGGCTCTAGGGCTCGTTCTAAGGGCTAGTGCTCTTTGCCGACGCCGACGCCCCGACAGCACGGTGATTGTATACCCGAGGGGCTGTACTAGGAAGGACCGCTGCCGGTGTTTGAAAGGAAGCCGCCGATCTTCTGTCGCGACGGAAAGGCTCGTTCAACAGGCTAGAGCGCTGACCAGCTTACCTCCCGTCGCCGCGCTGGTCTGCGAAATCACAGCGGTTGTCGCTCGTCGGTTGCTTGCTACCAGCAAGCCCTTCTCGCTCCTACGCCGTGATTCCGCATCCTTAGCGCAGCTCGGTCCGGTAAGTTGATCAGCGCTCTAGAAAGCGGCCGGCGGTGCTGTGCCCAGAGACGGGAGGAATCGGTGGGGGTGCTCTTGGCCTCCACCCAGCCCCACAGAAGAAGCAGGCGGGCGGTGCTCCTACCTGAACGAGCGGGCAAAGAGGGCGGCGATCGCGTCTCTGCCTTCGTCGGAGAGAAAGCGGGTGCCGGTGCCGCAGAAGCGGCGGCTGCTGATCGTCGGCGGATCGATCTGGCCCCAGCTGTCGCCGTTCCAGGAGAACCAGCTCTGTTGCTCTTGGTCGAAGACATACACGGGCTTGCGCCAATGGCGCGCAAGCTCCGCCGCCCAGCCGGTGCCACCGCGGACGGTGCCATCGCCCTGCACCAGGCCGACAACGAAGACCTCGCCCGCTGTCTTGACCTGATGCCAGATGGTCTGCAGCGTGCGCTTGAAGAGCTCGGTGTTGGGGTAGCTGCGCTTCATATGCGCCTGCAGGTAGACCTCGCTCACCGCGCCCTGAGCTAGCTCCGCCTCTCCGAGCATCACCAGGTTACGCGTGCGCTCGGGCTTGCGCCCCTCGCAGGTGAAGTTAGCCTCTTTGAGCCCAAAGGCCTCGGCCTGGCGACCGAACTCCGCCTCCGCGCCCTTGGCCCCGCCGGACATCAGCGTGAACGCAGACGGCGGCAGACCCGCTGACGAGCGCGTGCCGTTGACCACGGGAGGACCCTCGAGCATACGCATGGTGTCCGAGTCGAGGCGTAGCTTCTCCTCGGCGATCTCTTCTTTGCGCCCCTTGAGCACGCGCATCTGCACATACTCCGGATGCGGCTCGAGGAAGAACGCCGCGTCGATCAGCGAGCCATAGCTGGCGCAGGGCGGCGGGATCTCGCTGGGCTGGGACCCTGTGGTCTCGCGATGCGTCTGACCGCTGAGCCAGAGCTCGATGCCCCGCATCCGGCAGTAGGACTTCGCCCCACCGACCACCGCCGCGATCTGGATCGGGTCGGAGACCTCCCAGTCGCAGCTGTCGACGATGATCGCCGACGGCTCGAAGCCCAACCGCTCGCGCAGCACCTCGGCGGTCTCCTCGACGCGCCCGAGCCAGAGCCTCTGGTCGGCGAAGGCGCTGATCATCCGGCGACGGCCGAGGTCCGCCCGCACCTTCTCGCGCTCGACCTTCGGCAGCTGCGCCGCGAGCTCGTTGAAGAGCGCGTCGTATCGCGACTGCACATGCTCCACGGTCTGGGCGACGCTGACGTGGAGCACCGAGTGCCCGCGCAGCAGAAAGTCCAGCCCGACCTGCACGAGGAAGGTCGTCTTGCCGACACCCGCGCGCGCCAGGACCACGCCGAGCTGGCCTTTGTCGAGCCCCCCCTCACCCTCACCAAAGAGGCGTAGAGGGCTGTTCGCATTCAATTCCTCGAACTCCGCGATCATCGACTACTTCCCTTTTTTCTCGGCGTCGCGCTTGCGAGCCTTCTCGAACAGCTCCTCGGAGACGCTCTGCGGCACCTCGAGGTAACGGGCGAACTCCATCGTGAACTCGGCCTTGCCCTGGGTCGACGAGCGCAGCGCCGTGGCGTAGCCGAACATCTCGGCGAGGGGCACCTCGGAGTCGACGCGAGCAAAGAGCCCATCTTCCTGCGAACCGATGATCGAGCCGCGCCGCTGGATCAGCGTGGTCATCACAGCTCCCGAGAAGTCTGTCGGTCCTTCGACGACGGTCCTCATCACCGGCTCGAGCAAGCGAGGTTTGGCCCGATGGTAACACTCTCGCCAAGCTCCGCGTGCAGCTTCGGCGAAGGCCATCTCCGACGAGTCGACGCTATGCGCCTTACCGTCGTTGATCACCACCCGGACGTTGACCACCGGGTAGCCCAGGAGGAGCCCCTTTGCCAGCATCGAGCGAAAGCCGTTCTCCACCGCGGGGATGTACTCCTTCGGGATCACGCCACCCTTGGTCTGGTCGACGAACTCGAAGTCGGACTCTGGGCAGGGCTCGATGTAGCCGGCCACGCGGCCAAACTGCCCGGAGCCGCCAGTCTGTTTCTTATGTGTATAGTCGAAGGTAGCGCGCTGACCGAGGGCCTCCCGATAGGCGACCTGCGGCGGCGATACCTCGACCTCGGCCTTGTACTCCCGGCGCATGCGCTCGAGGTACACGTCGAGGTGGAGCTCCCCCATGCCGCTGATCACGGTCTCATTGGACTCCGCGTCAAGGCGCACCCGAAACGTCGGATCCTCGCGGGTGAAGCGCCGCAACGCCTTGGAGAGCTTCGTCTCGTCGGCCCCCTTCGAGGGCTTGATCGAGAGCGAGATCACCGGCTCCGGCACGTGCATCGAGGTCATCGCGACCAGCAGCTTGCCGTCGGTGAAGGTGTCTCCGCTGTTGCACTCGATGCCGAAGAGCGCGCAGATCTCGCCGGGGCCCGACTGCTGGACCTCTTCCATCTCGTCGGCGTGCATCCGCACCAGGCGACCGATGCGATGCTTCTTGCCCGTCCGCGTGTTGACCACGTTGGTGTCGCGCTGCAGCGTGCCCTGGTAGACGCGCACGTAGGTCAGCTGACCGTAGCGCCCGTCCTCGAGCTTGAACGCCAACGCGACCAGCGGCGCCTCAGGGTCGCTGGAGAGCTCGATCTTGTCGGCGCCGTTATCCACCGGCACGGCCTCGTTGATCACGTCGCGAGGCTCGGGGAGGTAGCGCACCACGGCGTCGAGGAGCGGCTGCACGCCCTTGTTCTTATAGGCCGAGCCGAGCAGCACAGGCTGCACCTGCAAGCTCACGGTGGCCTGACGAAGCGCCTCGATGATCTGCTCGGTGGTCACCGACTCCTCGAGGATCGCCTCGGTGAGCTCGTCGGAGAACATCGAGACCGCGTCGAGCATCTCCTCGCGGGCCGCCTGGGCGTCGTCGAGGAGCTCAGCGGGGATCTCCTTTTCGACGATCGTCTCGCCGTGTTCCCCATCAAAATAGATGGCCTTCATCTCCAGCAGATCGATCACGCCCTCGAACTCTTCGCCGAGGCCAATCGGCAGCTGCAGCATCACGGGGTTGAGTCCGAGCTGCTCACGGAGCTGGTCGCGGACGCGCAGCGGATCGGCGCCTGTGCGATCGCATTTATTGACGAAGGCCAGGCGGGGCACGTTGTAGCGCCGCATCTGACGATCGACGGTGAAGGACTGACTCTGTACGCCGGCGACGGAGCAGAGCACCAGCACCGCACCATCGAGCACGCGCAGCGAACGCTCGACCTCGATGGTGAAGTCGACGTGGCCAGGGGTGTCGATGATGCTGATGTGGTGCTTCTGCCACTCACAATGGGTCGCCGCGCTCGCGATGGTGATGCCTCGCTCGCGCTCGAGCTCCATCGAGTCCATCTTGGCGCCGACGCCGTCCTTACCGCGGACATCGTGGATGGCGTGGATTCGGTTGGTATAAAACAACACGCGCTCGGTGAGCGTCGTCTTGCCGCTGTCCACATGTGCGGAGATACCGATGTTCCGCACTCTCTCGAGCTCGAAGGTCACAATCTGACTCCAGCTATGCCCTGCTCTATCGATTCGGATGAACCTTTAGGACGAACCTTTAGGATGAACGTAGAGGGCTGGTCGCAACGTGGCACCCCAAGCGGGGCAACCGCGGCGAATACCTGACCCGCCTGCTATGGCGCGTCAAGAGCTAGTTTTCAAAACTTTCGCAATCTTTATTCGCCACCAACGCCCCGCCTCGGCGCTGACGCGAGCGCCCAGGTCCCCGGCGGGCGCAGCGACACGGCCGGGCCGGGCCACCTTGAGAGCCCCCCTACACATTCCTTCTGTCGCCGGGCACAGCACTGCCGGCCGCTTTCTATACCTCAGAGCGTTCGCCGTACCACCCATATGGCTCATGTCTTCGGCTATGAAGTCGGCTCGGCAGCTCAACACCCCGCTCGGTCCCGAACGTGTAGGGGTGCTCTTGAGGCCAACCTGAAGGGTGTAGAGATCGACCTCGCCGATGAGCGGGTCGACTGAACCAGCCCGTGACGGTCGTTGTCGATAGCAAGAGCGTGCACCAAGGGATGCTCCCGCGCGACCGCAGCTTGGCCCTCGAGCGAGCACGCTTGCCCAGCGAGCGCGCGATGCTCTTCGCCGCGGAGGTCATCCTCCCCCCTCTGCAGCGCACCAGCCGTCCATCACGCGCCAGCTGCATGGTACGCTGGTGGTCTTTCGTTGATGGCGGCAGCGTGTTGGGCACGCGGCCTGGTTTCTCGTCAGCGGAGCAACGCGAGCAGCTGTTGGGGGGTTACGCCCACCACCTCGAGCAGCTTCTTCTTGCCCCGCTCACCCCGGACGATGCGCACAGCCCCTTTGCCCACCCCTAGCCGCTTGGCGACCAGCTTGGTGACCGCGGCGTTCGCCTCGCCGTCGACCGGAGGGGCGGTGACGGCGACCTTCAGCCTGCCGTCGACGACTGGCCCGAGGCGCGCCCGGGAGGCCCGCGGCGCGACCAGGATCTCAAAGCGGAGCGCGCCCTCCTGCTCGCGGATCGGCAGATCTACGTCCACTCCAGCCCTCGCAATTCAGTCATCGCCCTTGGAGCCGAGCTCGGCGGAGCGCTTGGCCGCCACCTCGACGGCGTTGATCAACGTCGTACGCAGGCCTCCCTCCTCGAGCGTATGCACCGCGGCGATCGCCGTGCCCCCGGGGGAGCAGACCATATCCTTCAGCCGCCCCGGGTGCTCCTTGGAGTCGATCACCAGCTTCGCCGCGCCCATCACCGTCTGGCAGGCCAGCGCGTGGGCATCCCAGCGTGAGAGGCCGACCTTGACGCCCGCGTCGGCCAGGGCCTCGACGACCATGAAGACATAGGCCGGGCCGCTGCCCGAGAGGCCGGTCACGGCGTCGAGCTGCCCCTCTTCGAGCACGACGGTCATCCCGACGGAGTCGAAGATCCGCTTGGCCAGCTCGAGCTCGGCCTCGGTGACGTTGCGCCCGGCGGCCAGCGCCGTAGCGCCCTGCCCCACCGTCGCGGCGACATTGGGCATGCTGCGCATGACCCGCGCCTGCGCTCCGAAGCGGCGCTCCATCGTGTCGATCGCCTTGCCCGCAGCGACAGAGATGATCAGCGCATCCTCCGAGACCGCCGGCTTGATCTCGTCGATCACGTTCTCGAAGATCTGCGGTTTGATGGCGAGCACGATCACCCCGGCGCCGCTCACGGCCCGCGAGTTGTCCTCGATGGCGTTGATGCCGTAGCGCTCGCGGAGCTCGACGCGGCGCGCCTCGCGGCGCTCTCCGACCCAGAGCTGCTCTGGCTCGACGAGCCCTGCGGCGAGCATCCCACGTATGATCGCCTCACCCATGTTTCCCGCGCCGACGAACGTGATCTTGCCCTGGATCTTCAAGGAGCCCTCCTCAGCAGGTCCGAGAGCAGGGAGTGTAGCAGCGGAGGCTACGGGTGGAGGCCCCAAGGCCAAAAAACCAGTGTAAGCTGCCGCCGATGTCGACGCATAGAAACACCCTGCTCGCGCTCTCCTTGGCCTGCTTTGCCTCCTCGGCCGCGCTCCTCGCCGGCTGCGGCAGCGAGGGGACCCTGGAGCTCTCGATCGTGCTGCCTGAGGGACAGGATCCGCTCGCGGGCGTCGACCAGCTCTCGCTCAGCATCACCCGTCAGAGCGGCCAGACGACGGCGCAGGTCAAAGACAGCCAGAGCTTCAGCCTCGAGCTCGAGGCTGAGGTGGCGTCAGAGATCTCGTCGATCCTGCTCGAGGGCCTCAAAGGTGGCAAGCTGGTCGCCCGCGGCGAGACGCCGCGGATCGTGCTGCGCCCAGTAGACGACGCCTTCAAGCTGCTCGTCGGCCCAGCTGGCGCCTTCGCCGGGCTGAGGCCGCGGCTACAGCAGAGCGGCCTCGACCCGGCCTCGGCGGTGCTACGCGGCCTCGGTGTGCTCTTCGCCGGCGGACGCGACGCCCAGACCGGCGCCCCGCTGGCCAGCGCCGCGGTCTACGACGTCTTCGAGCACCGCCTCGTGCCGACCACGCCCGCGCTGCCCGAGCCGCGCGCGGGTGCCGTGGCCGCCGCCTGTGGCGCCGAGTGTGGCGTGGTGGCGCTGGGCCGCCGCAGCGCGAGCGAGCTGTCCACCAGCCTCTTGCGGTACATCGGCGGCAGCTGGCGCAGCTACGATGACGGCCTTGAGGCGAGCCAGCGGCGGGAGGGCGCGGCGATCGCGGAGCTCTCCTCGGGCGACAGTCTGGTGGTCGGCGGCCTGAGCGCCGCGGGCGTCGCGCAGGCGACCCTGCTGCGGCTCAGCCCCGGCAGCAGCGCCACGACGCCATCCATCAGGGCGCTGGCGTCCCCCGCGCGGGTCGCTCGCAGCGCGCCCGTGGTGGCCTCGAGCGGCGCGATCGTGCTGATCGCGGGGGGACAAGCAGAGGGCGAGGCCCCTGTGGAGCTCTTCTTCGCCAGCTCGCAGAGCACACAGGTGCAGCCGCTCTCGAGAGGCCCCGTGCCGGCCAGCGGCAGCGCGGCCGTCTCCCTCGGCGATGGCCGCTTCGCGCTGCTCGGCGGGCAGACCGCCACCGGCGACTTCATCGCCGATGGTTGGCTGATCGACGCCGTCGCGCAGACGGTCAAGCACGTGCCCAACGCGCTGAAGACCGCCCGCGCCGGTCATCGGGCTGCGCGGGTCGGCACGCAGCTGGTGGTCGTCGGCGGGCAGACCACGACAGGCCTCGCGGCGGACGCGGAGCTACTGGGCACCGACACCCTCCAAGGCGTCGGCACGACCCCGCTGCAGGCGCCACGCGCCGGCCACTGGCTCTGGTCGATCGCCCCTGGCACGCTCCTCGTCGCCGCGGGCGCGGCCAACGGCGACGCGGTGGAGCTGCTCGAGACCTTTCAGAGCGGCGTCACAAACTGACCGCAAACGGGCCCTAAGACGGCTTGCACCGGGTCGCTACCCGTCGCCCATCAGGTTGGTGTAGGCCAGCTCACCGAGCTGATCGATCATCAACCGCTCGACGATCTTGTTGATGCTGTCGCGCTCGGCGTCGTCCTCGTAGACGAACTCGATGCCCATCCCCGAGGTGGGCTTGGCTCGCGGGCGCGGTGGATCCGGTTGGTCGCCAATCCAGCGAACGACCCCACGCAGACGCAGGGGCCTCTCGAGGTGCGGCACCACGAGAAGAAAGATGAACTCCGTGCCCTCGGGCAGCGGCTTCGGTGTCTTGATGAAGGTGCCGCCCTTCGAGATGTTGCGAGTGTAGTCATAGAAGAAGGTGTTGACCTTCTTGTACTCGACGCGGAGCTCGATGGGTGCCCGGGGGTGTTGCCGACGGTTGTCGCCTTTGCTCACATAAACCCCTAAATACCTAAAAACAAAGCGATAATACCAGAATCTAACCTCTTGGTCAACTTTCTCTGCTTACGCGAGAACGCTTTCACGTGAGGCGACAGGGGACTGGGTTCGTGGCATGGTGTTTGGCACGAGTTGCCCCTATGCCGAGCCTCCGCCACATCTTGCTGCGTCGACAAACCCTGCTCTGGGCAGCCCTCCTGATCGCGGTCGCGAGTGGGCTCTGTTTCGTGCCGCTGTTCAACGTGCTGGGCTACGAATTCTGCCTCTTGCTCGGCCTCGTCGCCAGCGTCGCCGGGGCACACCTCGGGGCCCGGCTGGTCGCGATCGCCCGCGAGGCCGACGAGAGCCTGCTCCTCGCGACCCACTCGCCCCACGCCGTGCTAGCCAGCTTGCTCGGACGCGCGGTGCTCTCTTTGTGGTCTCTGCTCACGCTCCCCCTGGCGATCATCGCGCTCAACGCGCTGCGCGTACGCAACTGCGATCTGGCCGAGGGCTTGGCCTTCTTCGCGATGATGCCGATCGTGTCGGCCGCCATCGCGGCCTGCGTCGGCGTGCTCTGGGGGCTGGCCCTGCCCCACAGCTGGCTGGCGACCCTCGCCGCTTGGATGACCGTGCTGGTCTCGCTGGCCTGGGGAGTCTACCGCTTCTACGCCGAGCCCGCGGTCTTCGGCTACGACCCCTTCGCAGGCTATTTTCCCGGCACGCTCTACGATGAGGACATCGCGATCCGCGCCCCCTTCTATTGGTCGCGGCTGCAGCAGCTCTGCTGGCTCGGCGCCGCGCTCCTCATCGCTCCCCGGCGCCTCGACGTCGGCGCCTTGCGCCTGCGCCTCGCCCCACCTCGCGTGGGACTGCACCAGGCGTCCGGAGTGGGAGAGCGGTTCGTCGCGACCCTTCCTATCGGCGCGCTGCTGATCGGCGCGATCACCCTCACCGCCTATCGTGCGGAGCTTGGCTACGCTGTGGACGCCGAGCAGATCCACCGCGACCTCGGCGCCGTCCGCTATACCCGGCACTTCGAGATCGTCCACTCGGCGCAGCTGAGCCGCGACGAGGTCAACCGCCTCGCCGAGGATCACGAGCTGCGCTACGCTCAGCTCAGCGCCGTGTTCGGCGCCGGCCCGCGAAGGATCCGCTCGTATATCTTCACCGACGCCGAGCAGAAGCGCCGCTTGATGGGTGCGGCGCGGGTCTACATCGCCAAGCCTTGGCGCCGCGAGGTCTACCTGCAAGAGCAGGGCTTCCCCCACCGTGTACTCAAACACGAGCTGGCTCACGTCTTCGCCGGGCGCTTCGGCGATCCGCTCTTTCGCGTCAGCTTTCGCTGGCGCTCCGGCCCCCTCGGCCTGCCCGTCCCACACTTCAACGTTGGCCTGATCGAGGGCGTCGCCGTCGCAGCAGACTGGCGCTCCAGCGGCGAGCTCGACGGCCATCAGCGCGCCGCCGCGCTCTTCGCGCTGAAGCTCGCGCCACCCATCGAGGGGCTCTTCGGGCTCGGCTTCCTCGCCCAGGCGGGGTCACGAGCCTACGCGCTGGCGGGCTCTTTTTGCCGCTACCTCCTCGATCGCTACGGGATGGCGAAGCTCGGCGCCGTGTATCGTAGTGCTGGCGACTTCCGGCGGGTCTACGGCAAACCCCTTGGCACGCTGATCGCCGAGTGGCGCGCCTTCATCGCCAAGGTGAAGGTCCCGCCGGCGCAGCTCGCCCTCGCCGCGGCGCGCTACCGCCGGCCCTCGATCCTGCGCCGCGTCTGCGCCCACGAGATCGCCAACCTCCTCGGTGAGGTCCGCGCCGCCAACGACGGCGGCGACCGCGAGCGCGCGGTCCGGATCCTCGAGCGCGTCTGCCGCTTCGAGCCAGAAAACCCGGCCCACCTGATCGGCCTGATGTATACCCGCGCCGCCGCTGGCGGCCCCAGCGCTGGCCTGGCGATGGCGAAGACGGTGCTGAGCCACCGCGCCCTCTCGAAGCCCCAGCGCCGTAGCGTACTCGAGACCATCGGCGATTGGCGCACCCTGCAGCGAGAGCCGCTCGAGGCAGCTAGAGCCTATGGCGAAGCCGCCAAGCTGCCCGCCGGACCCGGCGGTCGGCGGATGCTGACGCTGAAGCGCTGGGCCCTTGAGCAGCGCGATCCGCTGCGACGGCTGCTCTTGGCCTACCTGATCACACCCCCTGGAGAGCCGCGTAGCGCGGCGCGGGACGTCCACCGCACCCACCAGCTCCGTCGGCTCCTCGACCAGCTGGTGCCGGCGTCTTCGTCGCGCAGGGCGTCGCCGCTGGCGCCCTACGCCGGCCTCGGGGGCTACCTCCTCGGCAAGCAGCTCTGGAACCGCGATGAGGCCGAGCTGGCGATCGCGCCGCTTGAGCGTGCCCTACGCCGCGGGCTCCCCGCAGGCGATATCCGGGCCGAAGCGCTGCGCACGCTGGCGCTCTGCCAATATGAGCGCGCCCGCTTCGGCGCCGCCGCCGAGACGACGCGCCGGCTGCTCCGTCAGGCGCCGTCGGCCGGGCTCCGAGGCTGGGCGAGAGACTGGCTCGCGCGGATCCACTGGCGCCGCACCGGCAAGCTACCGCGCAAAACCAACCCCCTCGCCTCCTTTTAGGAGCTTCCCCACACATTCGGGACCGAGCGGGGTGCTGAGCTGCCGAGCCGATTTCGTAGCCGAAGAAACGAGCCATACGGGTGATCTGGCGAGCTTTCTGAGGCCTAGAAAGCGGCCGGCAGCGCGGTGCCCGCCAACAGGTGGAGTGTGTAAGGGTGCTCTCAGGCTAGAGCGCTGACCCACTTACCTCCCATCGCCGCGCTGGTCTGCGACATCACAGCGGTTGTCGCTCGTCGGTTGCTTGCTACCAGCAGGCGCCCTTCTCGCTCCTACGCCGTGA
>PDPC01000027.1 GCA_002747355.1 Pseudomonadota bacterium
CAGCAGGCGGCCCAGCTCGACCCGGCCTACGCCCAGCAGGCGGCCCAGCTCGACCCGGCCTACGCCCAGCAGGCGGCCCAGCTCGACCCGGCCTACGCCGAGATCCCCGTCGAGGGCGGCGGCGCCGGCGGTCTGCAAGACGAGCCAGCCGTCGTGTCCACGATCCCGGTTGAAGAAGAGAAGCCGCCCCAAGGCTGACCGCCTCTCCCCTTCGCGGCCGAGAGGCACATCGGGCGCGGTGCTGCGTTGACAGCTCCGAGGGGCGGCACGATAATCCGCCCGTGCAGTTCACCGGCTTTACAGACGCGGACTTCGACGCCTACCAGAGGCGCAAGTGGGCGAGCAACGTCTTCAACCTCGAGCGGCTTCAGGTCAAGCAGAAGCTCGAGCTGCTCGGAAGGCAGCTGGCGCCACGGCTGACCTCTGCCGATGGCTCCCCGCTGACCTACGAGGTCAGCGCAGAACACCCGGCGCTCTGGAACCAGCACAGCGTCAACGCTCAATACCTCTTCTTCTCGCGAAACGCAGACGCGCGGCGCGAGCTCGACGCGATCATCAGTCGCGGCCGCAGCATGGCGTCGCTGGTGGAAGACCCCTCACCGCTGCGCCATCACATCTTCCTCGCCGTCATCCTCGACGAACATCAGGTCGAGGTGAGCCTCAAGCTCCACGCCGACGCCAAGGTCGATCGCGAGAACCTCGAGCGCTCCGCGGCGGAGTTCTTCCAGCGCGAGAAGCTCCTCGCGGCGATCACGGCCTTGCCTGAGAGCTTCCGGATCGGGATCGAAGGCGGTGACGGCTGGTGCCCGGCGACCGCGCTCACCGATGAGGCGCTCTTGCAGCTCGTCGGCGCCCTCGGCGGCTCAGAGAGCTGGCTCGCGATCAGCCGCGGCTGGGCGCGAGACGACGAAGCGGTCGCCTCGGAGCACTTCGCCGACGCCGCCCGCGAGGCGCTCGACCAGCTGCTGCCCTTGCTCCACGCGATCGCCTGGAGCCGCGAGAACGACCAGCTGGCGATGCGCGACACGCTGAAGGCCGAAGACCGCAAGAAGAAGACCAAGGGCCTGGCGAAGAACGACCGTGTTCGCATCACCGGCGGTATGCTCGCGGGCAAGACGGGCGTGGTTCAGGACGCCAGCGACAAGGGCGAGGTCAAGGTGCTGATCGGCACGCTCACGCTGAAGGTCAAGAGCGACGCCCTGGCCAAGCTCTAGCGAAGGACAGCCCCCCGGAAACGCGGGATGACCGATCGCTGGTCCCGGACGCCGCTGGCTTCGTTTCCGGGTCGCAGTACCAAGAGCACCCCTACGCGTTCAGGACCGAGCCGGGTGCTGAGCTGCCGCGCCGCTCTCGTAGCCGAAGACATGAGCCATACGGGCGGTACGACCTGAAGACGGAGACGACCTGAAGACGGAGACGACCTGAAGACGGAGACGACCTGAAGACGGAGACGACCTGAAGACGCCGACTACCTGAAGACAAGGTAGAGCGCTACCCCCACGCTAGCGAGGACCATGAAGCCGATCCCCAACCAGATGCCGATCTTGCGGCCGCGGTTCATCTCGCTGATGAACTCACCCTCATTCATCTTCTCGCCAGGGAGCGCCCCGGAAGGGATGGAGACGGCCTTCATCATCTGGGTGTTGCCCGTACGCAGCGAGAGCTTCTTGGCCTCCTCGTCGAGGCTACCATCATCACGGTACTTGTCCTGAAGGTCGACCCCGTCTAGTTCTCCCGCGCCCTCGGCGGCTTCGCCCGACTCGGCCATCGCCGACTCGAGCTCACCTTTGGCAAACCACATCGTCTCGCGGAAGGCGCCCTTGCCCGCTCCACCCCCGCCGCTGGCGGCTCCGCCAACGTCGGCGCCGCTGTCGGGCTTCGTCATGCTGTCGGGCTTCTTGATGGCGGGTGTCTCGTCGGTCTGCTTGAGCGCCACACGGGCACCGCCCGCCATCTCACCCGCGATCGCGGCGCCAGCGGCAGCGCCCACCGCGCTCCTCGAGGACGACGGGTCGAGCTCGACGCTCCCCGTGTCGGGGAGCGTCACCGCTGCTGCGTCGGGCGCGATCTGCGCCTTGGGATCGACCGCTGGTACATACTCGGAAGAAGGCGGACGTTCGCCTCCCGAGAGAGACGTCACGCCATGGAGCGGCGTCTCGAAGGTCGGTGTCTGGCCTCGAGCCTGCGCCTGGCCGCTGTCGGCCCCGTCGAGACCTTCCACCTCGCGGAGGAACTGGCGCAACGTGAGGTGACGCCGGCTCGAGCTCTTGGCGAGCGCCTTGGCGACCAGCTGCGCGGCGCGAGGCGAGAGCTCGAGCTCGGGGCGACGGTCCGTCGGTGATGGCGGCTCGGCGCTCTGGTGCTGCTCGAGCACGCTCTCCGCTTCGCCCGTGAACGGCGGCTCGCCCGTGAGCATGTAGAACATCAGAGCGCCGAGGCTGTAGATGTTCGATCGCTGATCGACCGGACGACCGGCGGCCTGCTCTGGGCTGATGTACTCCGCCGTCCCGAAGACGTTGCGCTTGATCGGCGCCGCGATGCCAAACCCCAAGACCTTCACCGTACCGTCGCTGGCGACGAGCACGTTATGAGGGGCGATGTCGCGATGGATCACGCCCAGCCTCTGGGCCTCGGAGAGCCCGACGCCGACGCCGCGGATGATCCGCTGCGCGGCGGGCAACGCCATCGGTCCGTCGGCGGCGAGCAGATCGACGAGTGATTGGCCCTGAACGGGCTCCATCACCACATAGAGCCGTTCATCGGAGCTCTTACCCTGGTCGAGGACCTTGACCAGGTTGGGGCTCTCGATCTTCTGCAGCTGCCGCAGCTCGCGACGAGCGCGCTCCATGTCGAGAGGGGAAGGGAAGACCTCTGGAGCGACGAGCAGCACCGCGACCTGCGATCCATCGCGTGTATCTTGCCCCGGATGGAGCGTCCCCGTCGGCAAGGGGTGGCCCTGCGGGACGAGCGAGAAGTGCTCTCCAACGGTGGCCGGAGCGGCCGGCGCTGCGGCAGCAGGCGCAGCCGTGGCTGCAGCGGCGGGGGGCGCCGCTGCGGGGGATGGCTCCGCCGCGGGCGCCGCTGCCAGCCCTTCAGCGTCGAGGTTGGCCTGATAGCCAAACATCGTGCTCTTCATGGCATCCCCCTCCGGGGCTCCCTTGGCGCGCATGTCGGCGCCGCAGTGGCCACAGAAGGCCGCACCGGGGGGGTTCTTGTTGAAGCACTTCGGGCAGGAAATCTCGCCGTCGCTCATCAGCTTCCTCTTATGACGCCCGGTCGCCGGCCTTGGGAGGACGACGTGTCGCGCAGCTCTGTAGCGCCCACGGTCGGCCGTATCGGGAACGCTGGGATTCTATACCATGACAAGCCTCGGGGCGAACCCATTGGCGACCTTGCGCGACCAACGTGCGCAGCAGCCCGCCGAATCGCCCAATTGACAGCCCGAACGCGATCCGCTAGACAATCGCGCTTAGGAGAGAAGACCCATGGCATCTCTGACTCGTAAGACCAACGCCAAGCGCCGCGCCCGGCTTCGCAAGATGGGCCGCAACCGTAAGAACACGCAGGCGAAAGCCAGCACGCTCAGCTACGATGAGCTCTTCGCAGCCTGCGGTGAGCCCGGTCAGCCGGCGCCCACCAAGTAGCGACTCAGGCCAGTAGCGACTCAGGCCAGTAGCGACTCAGGCCAGTAGCGACTCAGGCTTGTCGACGTACCCCGTCGACCTGTCACCCGTTGACCTCGGTTCGGTACCCTTGATCAGCGCTCTCGCAGGTCCCCCCTCGCAGGGTTCCCCCCTCGCAGGTCCCCTCAGACTCGCTCTACCGACTATCAGACTCGCTCTACCGAATAGACGCCCCTGATCTTCTGCAAGGTGCGCATCACCACTTTCAGATCGTCCAAGTGTCCGACCTGAAAATGGAACGTGTTGATCGCCCGTCCATTGCCCGTCACGCGGCAGTTGGCCTGGCTGATATTCACCTTCAGCTCGGAGAAGGTCTTGCTCACCTCTGCGAGCAGCCCGGGCTTATCCGAGGAGTGGACGTTGATCGTCACCGGATGCTGAACCTGCGCGTCGCCATCCCAGGAGACGTCGATTCGCCGCTCTGGGTCGAGATCGAGCGCCTTGGGGCAGTCGATCTTGTGCACCGTGACCCCGCGTCCGCGGGTGATGAAGCCCGTGATCGCGTCGCCCGGCAGCGGGTTGCAGCAGTGGGCGAAGCGGACCAACACGTCCATCTCCCCCTGAACGCGGATCCCGCTGGGCGCTCGGCGCCTGGCCTTGGTGAAGATCCGGCTGATCCGCTGCAGCCGCCCCTTGGGTTCTTCCGGCTTCTGCTCGACCTCGATCTCCGGGAAGAGCAGCTTCAACACCTGCGCGGGGATGACCTTGCCAAAGCCCACCTGCATCAGGAGGTCGTCTTCTTTGTTGCCACAGCGTAGCTCGATCGAGGCCCGCTTCAGCTCACCTTGCTTCTGCGCCTTGTTCAGCGATTGGCCGGCCTGACGGAAGGCTCGCTCGAGCAGCTCCCGCCCCAGAGCCCGCCCACGCTCGCGCTGCTCGGCGCGGATATGGTGGCGGATCTTTGAGCGCGCCCGCGCCGTGGAGCAGGTCTTGAGCCAGTCTTTGTTGGGGCGCTGGTTGGCGTTGGTGATGATCTCGACGGTGTCGCCGTTGCGGAGCTTATGCCGGAGCGGGACCATCTGACCGTTGACTTTGGCTCCGGCGCAGTGGTTGCCGACCTCGGTGTGGATCGCGTAGGCGAAGTCTACGGGGGTAGCCCCAGCGGGGAAGGCTTTGACGTCGCCGTTGGGGGTGAAAACGTAGACCTCGTCAGCGAAGAGATCGATCTTTACCGCGTCGATAAACTCGGTGGGGTCTTTCAGGTCGCGCTGGAATTCGACGAGCTGCCGCAGCCAGGCGAACTTCTGCTGATCGTCGGAGGAGAGGATCCCCCGCCCCTCTTTGTAGACCCAATGGGCCGCGATGCCCTCTTCGCAGACGCGGTGCATCTGGTAGGTGCGGATCTGCACCTCCATCCGCTCGCCTCGCGGACCAATCAATGAGGTGTGAAGCGACTGGTACTGGTTGGGCTTGGGCATCGCCACGTAGTCTTTGAAGCGCCCCGGGATCGGGGTGAACTTCTCGTGGACCACGCCGAGCGCCGCGTAGCAGTCGCGGATGCTGTCGGTGAGCACACGGAAGGCGACGACGTCGTAGATCTGGTCGAGGGTGCGCTTGCTGTGGCGCATCTTGTTGTAGATGCCCCAGAGGTTCTTTGGCCGCCCCTGCACGTCGCAGCGCACCTCGTTGTCGCCCATGATGCGCCGCAGGATCCCCTCGACCTCCTCTACGTAGGCCTCGCGCTGCTCCTGTGTGGCCTCGAGGTCGTTTGTGAGCGTCTTGTGCTCGTTGGGGTAGAGGTAGCGAAAAGAGAGGTCCTCGAGCTCGGCGCGCAGCCAGTAGATGCCGAGGCGGTTGGCCAGCGGCGCGTAGATGTCCATCGTCTCGCGCGCGATCCGGTCCTGGCCGTCCATCGACATATGCTGCAGCGTGCGCATGTTGTCGGTGCGGTCGGCCAGCTTGATCAAGATCACGCGGATGTCCTTCGCCATCGCCACGAGCATCTTGCGGAAGTTCTCCGCCTGACGCTCCTCACGCGTGGTCCAGGGGAACTTGCCGAGCTTCGTCACACCATCGACGAGGAAGGCGATCTCGTTGGAGAAGCCCTTCTGCAGGTCTTGCACGGACATCTCTGTGTCCTCGACGCAGTCGTGCAGAAGGCCGGCGCAGACGCTCGGCACGTCGAGCTTTAGCTCGGCGATGATCTTCGAGACGGAGACGGGGTGGATGAAGTAGGGATCGCCGCTCTTGCGGGTCTGGCCGTCGTGGGCGTCGAAGGCGGCCTCGAAGGCCTTGCTAATCTGCGAGCGATCGGCGCTGGGGTTGTACCCAACGACTTGGTCGAGCAGCTCGGTGAGATGTTCTTCGAATTCGGGCGTCACGAGGGAGCAAGCCCCTATTCTAACCACGAGCTAGTCTAAGTCCGCCCGCGCGTCGAGGCAACATGCCGCGATGGCGAGCTCGTCTCTGGGCGGCAGGCTGCCTCTCACACGCGGCCCACCCCTCAATGAAGAGCACCGCTGACGTTTCTACCGCTGACGTTTCTACCGCTGACGTTTCTACCGCTGACGTTTCTGACGAAGAGCACCGCTGACTATTCTGACGAAGAGCACCGCTGACCATTCTGACGAAGAGCACCGCTGACTATTCTGACGTTCGAGAACCCTGACGCATCTCGTCGATGAGCGCGACGGCTCGATGGGTTTGTCGGGCCGCCGAGCACTGCTCTGCGCGGTAGATCGCTCGGAGATCGTCGTAGGCGTGGTCGACGTCGTCGTTGAAGAGCAGATAGTGATACTCGCCATAATGCGTCAGCTCGTCTTTGGCCTTCGCGAGCCGCCGCTCCACGACGTCGCTGGCGTCGGTCCCACGCGAGCGCAGGCGGCGCGCCAGCTCGTCCATGCTCGGCGGCAGCACGAAGACCATCACGGTGTCGCTGCGCAGCTCCTTGTTGCTGCGCAGGGCCGTCGCGCCCTGCCAATCGATGTCGAAGAGCACGTCGCGGCCAGCCTCGATGTTCTCGCGGATCGTCGACCAGGCGGTCCCATAGCGGTTGCCGTGGACCTCGGCCCACTCGGCGAACTCGCCCTGCTGCACCATCTCCTCGAAGCGCTCGACACGGACGAAGTGATAGTCGACCCCGTCGACCTCGTTGCTTCGCGGCGGCCGCGTGGTCACCGAGACGGAGAACGCGAGGTTCGGAAACTCCGCCTGGAGGCGTCGGCAGAGGGTCGTCTTACCTGCGCCGGAGGGCGAGGAGACGACGAAGAGCAAGCCGCGCGCGGCCCTCACGTCCTGGTTACTCGACATTCTGCACCTGCTCTCGCATCTTCTCGAGCGTCGCCTTGGCCTCCACCACCAGCGTGCCGGCCTCCGCGTCGCCGGTCTTCGAGGCGATGGTGTTCACCTCGCGGTTCAGCTCCTGCAACATGAACTCCAGCTTGCGGCCGATCGGCTCGACGCTCTCGAGCATCTGACGCAGCTGCCCCGCGTGGATCGTCAGCCGCGCCAGCTCTTCGCTTACATCAGAGCGCTCGGCCACCAGCGCGATCTCCTGGGCCATCCGGGCGTCGTCGCACCCCTTGGCAAGCTCGAGCTGGGCAACCCGCTGCTCGAGGCGTCGGCGCACCCGAAGGGGCTCGACCTCGGCGCGCGCAGCGATGTCGACCGAGAGCTGCTCGAGATGGGCCAGATGCTGCTGGAGGTCGCGCTGAAGCCCCCCACCCTCACGCTGGCGCATCGCCACCAGGGCCTCGAGGGCGTGGTCCACCGCGGTGAGGAGCGCTCGCTGCAGATCGTCCGCTGGCGGCGCGCTCGCCATCAGCAGCTCCCGCGGTGGCGTCAGCAATCTCGCCGCCGCGGCTCGATCGCCGCCAAGCAGCTCGCCCAGCTCCTCCACAGCCCGGGCTAGCTGGGCGGCCAGGTTGAGGTCGAGGACCAACGCGGCGCCGTCCGCCGTGACGCCCTCTTCGAACACGCCGACGTCGACCCGGCCGCGCGTCAGGACGCCCTTGAGGCGCTTCATCACCAGATGGTCCAAAGCGGCGTCATTCCAGGGGTGCCGCAGCTTGAGGTCCAAAAAGCGGCTGTTGACGGCGCGCAGCTCGATCCGGTAGCGCCGCCCCGAGACCTCGAACGCCGCACGCCCAAACCCGGTCATCGACTTCATAGAGCGCTTTCTACACCGCGGATGGGCGGATGTCAGGCCATCTTAGGAGCTCGCCCACACATTCGGGACCGAGCCGGGTGCTGAGCTGCTGTGCCGATTCCGTAGCCGAAGACATCAGCCCTACGGGTGGTGTGGCGAACGTTCTGAGGCCTCGAAAGCGGCCGGCAGCGCTGTGCCCGGCGACGAGAGGAAGGGGTGGGGAAGCTCGAAGAGGTGAAGAGGGGGCGGGAGAGGCGCGAGGGAGCGAGGCGCGAGACCGGCGCGGCGACGGGAGGGACGTTTGATCAGCGCTCGAGAACGCGGCCGGCGGTGCTGTGCGCGGCAACGGGAGGAAGGGGTGGGTGCTCTTAGAAACGGAGCAAGACGCCGAGGTTGATCTGAGCGCCGCTGACCTTATGCGGGACGACGGCGTCCTGATCGATGCCTTGGTAATAGGTCCCGTCACCGCTCTCGTCGCTGCGTAGCAAGCCGAAGAAGCGAACGTCCGCGGTGAGGGCGACGTAGCGGCCGAGGTTCAGCTCGCCGCCAACGCCGGCGTGCAAACCAAACTGGGTGAAGGTCTGGTCGGTGTAGAGGTTCGGCAAATCCCACTCGACGTGGGTGAAGACCAGCTGCATACCGCCGAGGAGGTACAGGTTGAACACGCCTCGCGGGATGATGTAGAGCAACGCGGACGCTTGCACCGGCACCGAAACGCGCTGCACACCGCCGTCGAGAAACGAGTTGCCGATCACGTCAAAAGCCACCTCTGAGCCAAAGCGACCGTTGCGGAAGCGCAGGTGACCGCCAATGCCGCCGAGGGCGACGCCCTCATCGTTGAGCTCTTGATTGGTCGTCACGCCCGTGAGGTGAACGCCGGCGGCCCATCTCAGCGGATACCAGGGCCGGACGCGACGTACGCGGCGCAGGCGTTTGACGCGGTAGACCGGGCCGTACTCGTAGACGTGCACCGTCTCCTTATGACAGCACTGCGCGGCGGCCTCGGCTGGGGCCAACGTCACGAGGAGAGCAGCGGTGGCGAGGGAAAGGACCGCTGTTTTCATCCGAGTCCTCCTGGTAGAGCCGGGCAGCGGTTGGGTTTGACGCCGCTGCACCACCCACGAACCAAGCAAGCACCGTGCCGCCCTTAGGACACAGACAACACCAATAATATCATGTCGTGTTGACCTGGATCGGGGAGGGCGTGAACGCCCTTTGATGACCCGATCGTGAACCCATGTTCTCGGTCTCGGCGCGGCACGGTGAGCGAGATCCCCTTGACGCGGACCTTCAGCTTCGGCGTGGCCTCGCCGATCTTGCCCAGCACCTCGCCCAGCACCTTGCCCGCGACCGCGTCGACGACCGCCCGAGAGGCCTTCCCCATCGGCGCGTTCCATCAGATAATCCCCTCCATGCGTGTAATCCCCTCCATGCGTGCTTCAGATCCACTCAGCGCTGCCCTCTGCGCCCTCCTCCTCGGCAGCGTCGGCTGCGACGGCACCCCGAGTCAGCGTCGCGGCGACGCCGCGCCTCATGACGCTCGCCGGATCCATCACCCCGATCATGGCAAGCCTGACCGCGGCCTGGTCGACGCCGGCGTCCCAGCCGACGGCGCCGCAGACCAGACACCGGCGGCCGACGGCCCCCTCCCCGTCGACAGCGCCGGGGCTCCTTTGGGCAGCTGGCAAAACCCGATCCCGATCGGGGCCCTCCCCTACACCCACAGCGCCAACACCCAGAGCGCGCCGGCCGACAGCGCCAACAGCTACAGCTGCGCGCCGCAGACCGACGAGAGCGGTGGAGAGGTCGTCTACCAGCTGACGCTGGCCCAAGAGACCACGGTGCGCGTGGCGGTGGACGACGTGGCGGGTGACGGCGTCGACGTCGACGTCCACCTGCTGACCGCGCTCTCGCCGACGAGCTGCACCCATCGCGACAACATCGCCGTCGAGGTCAAGCTCGCGTCGGGGACGCATTACATCGCCGTCGACACCTGGGTCGACAGCCAGGGCACGGTCAAAGCTGGGCCCTATACGCTGGCCGTCACCGCCGTGAGCGGCCCCTCCCCGGGGGGCTGCCTGCAAAACCCGCTGCCCTCGTGCAAAGCCGGCGTCTTCCCCACCGTCAACGGCGTGCCAACCGAGGCCGCCGGAGACCCCGGCTGCCCGCCCGGGATGGCCAAGGTCGACACCTTCTGCATCGACCGCTACGAGGCGATGCTCGTCGAGGTGAAGGCTGGCGGCGCGCTGGGGCCGTGGTCGCCCTTTCGGTCACCCGGCAGCGCCACGGTGCGCGCCCTGAGCGTCGCGGGCGCCGTCCCCCAAGCCTACATCAACCAGACGCAAGCGGCGGCTGCCTGCGCCAGCGCCGGAAAGCGCCTCTGCAGCGACAGCGAGTGGCTCCGGGCCTGCCGAGGCTCGAGCTCACAGACCTACCCGTATGGCAACACCCGCCAGCCCGGGGTCTGCAACGACGCCCGCAGCTGTCACCCGGTGGTGCAGTACTTCGAGACCAGCGCCAACTGGATCTGGTCCAAGCTCAGCCACCCCTGCATCAACCAGCTCCCCGATGGGCTGGCGAAGACGGGGCACCACGCCGGCTGCAAGACCGTCGAGGGTGCCTTCGACATGATGGGCAACCTCCACGAGTGGACGTCCAACCCCAGCGGAACCTTCCGCGGCGGCTTCTACGTCGACACCAAGGTCAACGGAAACGGCTGCCTCTACAAGACCACCGCCCACAACACGAGCTACGCCGACTACTCCACCGGCTTCCGCTGCTGCAAGTAGCCCAAGCGCCCGAAGCGCGCAGACCGATGGCCAGCGTGCCCAGCAGATAGGCCATCACCACGACCCCGTCGAGCCAGCGCGCAGACGGCGTGACGAGGCGGGGTGGGCGCGCGGTGCCACCGACCGCGCGCGCTACTTGCCGTAGCGGTAGCCGCCGCCGCCGCCGTAGCGTCGACTGCCGCGGTAGCCGCCGTAGTGGCGGCGACGATAGCCACCGACGACGTAGGTCCCGCTGCGCGAGACGCCGCGATAGAGCATCAGGGCGGGGACGCCCATCAGCAGGTTGTGGCGGAAGTCGTAGTGCGTGTAGCGCGGGCGCCCGGTGCTGCCGATGAAGCCCAGCTCGCGCTTGTCGCGCAGCTTGTTGTGGTGGGCGATGAAGACCTTCAGCAGCCGCAGATCGCCGGCGCTGCGGATCGTCGTCAGCTGGTTGTGGTTGACGATCAGCTCCTTGAGCAAGAAGAGCAGATGGAGGTTCTGCAGGTTCGTCAGCCGGTTGTTCGAGAGGTCGAGCGTACGCAAGGACGTGGCCTGCTCGATGCCGCGGGTGGAGGCGATCGTGTTATGGCTCGCCGTGAAGGTGCGCAGCGCGCGGTGGTGCAGCCGACGAGCCCCTTTTGAGGTGCCGCCCCCGCTCAGCGATAAGGCGATGCCCCCGCGACGACGGCTCTTCGACCTCTTCGACCTCTTCGACCTCTTCGACCTCTTCGACCTCTTCGACCTCTTCGACCGCGCCTTTTCGGGGCCTCCGGCGGCTGCGTCGCCTCGCCGGCGAGGGTCTCCAAGCTCGTCAGCGCGTTGTAGTCGAGGTGGGCCACCTTGAGCAGGCGGATCGTGGTCATCGGCGCCAGCGAGGCGATCGTGTTGTGTTTCGCCGAGAGCTTCTGCAGATCGGGGTAGCTCTCGAGGCCGTCGAGGCTCGTCAGCGTGTTGTTGT
>PDPC01000028.1 GCA_002747355.1 Pseudomonadota bacterium
GCGAGAAGGGCGCCTGCTGGTCGCACGCAACCGACGAGCGACAACCGCTGTGATGTCGCAGACCAGCGCGGCGACGGGAGGTCAGTTGGTCTGCGCTCTAGGCTTTCTCGTCCTCTGCAGCGACGTCCCCTCGGGGGACATCTTCCTCTTCTCCCTCGTCGAGCGCGTCGTCCTCGAGCGCGTCATCCTCGAGCGCGTCGTCCTCGAGCGCATCGTCCTCGAGCGCGTCGTCCTCGAGCTCATCGTCCTCGAGCTCATCGTCGAGCTCGTCCTCTGCTGTCTCACCTTTGCGCAGACGCTTCGGGATCTCGACGCCGGGCTTGGGCGCGATCAGCATCGTCATGCGCCGGCCTTCCATCACAGGCATTTGCTCGACGACCGCGTACTCGCCGACCTCTTGGAGGATCTTCGCCAGCACGGCCTTGCCAGTCTCCGGGTGTACGACCTCTCGGCCGCGGAACTGCACCACCAGCTTGGCTTTGTTCCCCTCGGAGAGGAAGCGTAGCGTCGAGCGTACGCGCACGGCGACGTCATGCTTGTCGGTCTTGGGCCGAACCTTGACCTCTTTGACCTGCACGATCGTCTGACGCTTCTTGCTTGCGCGCTTCTTCTTTGCCTCTTCGTACTTGAACTTGCCGTGGTCGATGATCTTGCAGACCGGAGGCTGGCCCTTGGGATTCACCTCGACCAGGTCGAGGCCCTTCTCCTCGGCGATACGGCAGGCGATATGCGTCGGCATGATGCCGAGCTGCTTGCCCTCGTCACCGATGACACGGACCTCGCGGGCTAGGATCTTGCGATTGACTCGATGGGTTTCGCGCGGCGGTTGAAAACGCCGGCCTCTAAACGGCGGTATGGGGGCACCTCCCTGGTAGAGAACAACACTCGTGTTGCGCCGAAGACTTGCTTCGACACCACGGCACATCGAGATGCACCGCAAACGAGTAGTCGAGGGTCGCATCCGGCTCGCCAGAACGCAACCCCAAACGGCAAGGTGAGAACCGTCACTCATGGGCTCCCTCCGGTCGCCGGCTCGTGCCTCGCGGGGAGGACGGCTCGACCTCGCGTTGACTCTGTGAGGCCCCAACGCCTATGATCTGCACATGGGCAGAGTTCGCTTCGTCGCATTTCAGCAGACGTGGAGCCTGTTGGCGCTCGTGTTCGTTCTCGCGGGATGCAGTGAGTCCTCGGTCGCCTCCCTCCAGGGGCGCTGGGATGGCGAGATCCGCTGCCCTGGCTCGCTCCGGGAGCTCTCGATCGCCTTCGACATCTCCGGCGAGAGCATCGGGGGCGAGGCTTTCATCACCACCAGCGCCGTACGGGTCGAGTTCGACGTGACGGGCCAGCAGGTGCTCTGTCAACGCTATGTTCGCTGTCTTGACGACAGCTGCTCTTCAGATAAGGCCTGCGCGTCTCGCCACGACGGTGTGGCGTTCCCCAACGAAGGGAAGGTCGTGAAGGAGGGCTCGGACGAAGCAAAGGCGCTCCGCGCCCGGCTCGACGCGAGGTATGGCAAGGGCTGCCCAGTCGCCGTCCCCATCGGCACGCCGCGGGAGCAGGAGACCTCGAGCAGATGCAGCAACCTTGGATTCTGCGAGCCGTGTCTCCAACAGCAGCGCTATCGTCGTGTGTTGGTGACCCTCGAGGGCCCCACCGGCGGGGCGGCCAGGCCGGAGCTCGACCTCTCGCGAGACGGCGAGACGCGGCTCAGCGGCACGATTCGCAACTACTGCGACGACGTGAGTCAGGCCGAGCCCCACGTCGAGCTCGAGCGAGAAGAAAGGTAAGCCTTGGAAACGACGAAGAGACAAGACGAGATCGTCGCGCTGATGCGGACGGTCTTGGGTGACACCTACACCCACCTGCTGGTGCGCCGGGTCGTCACCGAGGACGACATCGACAGCGGCGAGACCTCGGTGACCTGCGAGGTCACAGACGAGATCAGCGGCGACAAGAGCGTGATCGCCGGCAAGGGGGTCGGCATCGTCGACGCGTTCTTCAAGGGCATGATCTCGCGCTTCGCCGAAGACTATCCCTCGCTGAAGACGATCCGTTTCCACTCCTTCGACGTCTGCGCTCAGCTCGACACAAAGCAGGCCCATGCGGGCACCGACTCGGAGGGCGAGGTCACCCTCGAAGTCGCCAACTCTGAAGATAAGGTCTTTGTCTTCAAGCACGCCTCGCGCAGTGTCACGGCGGCGGCGATCGTGGCTACGCTCCACGCGCTTGAGCACTTCATCAATGGCGAGCGGGCCTTCGTCTCACTGCACCACGCCCTCAAAGACGCCAAAGCTCGCAACCGCTCCGATCTCGTCCAAGAGTTCACGATGAAGATGGCGACCTTGGTCAAGAACACCTCCTACTCCGAGGTCATCGACCGCATCAACCAGGACATCGGATAGGCTCAGGACATCGGATAGGATATCGGATAGGCTCAGGAGAGCGTGTAGAGAAACGTCGCGGCGTGGTGGTGGCGCGCGGCCTTACGGGGCCCCAGAAAACGTGAACAAAGGGCGCAGGATCGTTCATTTTTCTGGGGATGGTATTGGGAGGTGGAGGGCGCATGCTTGAGCAGCTCTTGCGGGCGGTCGTCGTGCCCAAGATCGACGCAGCCATCGATGAGGTCGCAGGCCGCATCGGAGACTACGATCCCTGGGGTCTGTCGCCCAAGCAGGCCAAGGTCTATTTCTCGCTGGCGCATCGTATCTATCGCTACTTTCGGCCACAGATCCACGGCATCGAGAAGCTCCCCGAGGGGCGCTGTCTGTTGGTGCCCAACCACTCGGGTCAGCTGCCCTTCGACGGTCTCGTGATCGCCGTGGCCTGCTTGCTCGAGGCCAAGCCACCGCGGCTCGTCCGAGCGATGGCCGAGCGCTGGTTTCCCACGCTACCCTTCGTCAACGTCGCCTTCTCACGCGCTGGCGTCACCGTCGGCGATCCGATCAACGGTCGTAACCTGCTCGAGGCCGACAACGCGCTGCTGGTCTTTCCCGAAGGTGCGCGGGGCAGCGCTAAGACCTGGCAGCATCGCTACCAGCTCGTGAGCTTCGGTCGCGGCTTCATGCGCCTCGCGCTGCAGGCTGAGAGCCCGATCGTCCCCGTCGCTGTGGTCGGCGCCGAAGAGTCGATCATCAGCCTCCACAACGCCGAGGGCCTCGCTAACCTGCTCGGCACGCCCTATTTCCCCGTGCCGGCGCTGCTGCCGCTGCTGGGGCCGCTAGCGTTTCTGCCGCTGCCCACCCGCTTTCACGTCTATTTTGGCGAGCCCCTGACGTTCGACGGGCCCTTCGACGACGAGGACGAGGCCATCGAGGCCAAGGTCGCTGTCGTGATGGAGCGCGTCCAGGGGCTGATCGATCGTGGGCTGGAGGAGCGCGAGAGCGTCTTCTAGCTTGGTTAGTCGCAGCACCCGAGGGTGCGTTCGTCGAAAGGAGCGATCGTGGCAGACGTCGCGTTGATCACCGGCATCGCCGGCGGGCTGGCTCAGCTCGTCGGGAGCCGCCTGGCGGCCGAAGGCTATGAGGTCGTCGGCGTCGACTACCGCCACCAGCCGACGCTGGCCTTCCCCGCCACGGTCTACCAGGCGAACTACAACAAGACGCGCATCGAGGACATCTTCCGCCGTCACCGCCCGAGCCACGTGCTGCACCTTGGTCGCGTGGGCAACCTCAAGGAGCGCATGGGCAAGCGCTTCGACCTGAACGTGATCGGCAGCCGCAAGGTGATGGAGCTCTCCGCGCGCTACGAGGTGCGTCGGCTGCTCGTGCTCTCGACGTTTCATATCTACGGTGCCCATCCGCACAATCACATCCCGATCTACGAGGATGAGCCGCTGCGCGCGGGCGCGGCCTTCCCGCAGATCGCCGACGCGATCCAGCTCGATAACCAGGCCGTGCTCTGGGTCTATCGCAACCAACAGGACTGTAAGGGCGCGGTGCTGCGCGCCTGCAACGTGGTGGGCCCGGACATCTCGAACGCGATCAGCACCTACCTCCGGGCCGATCTGAAGCCGACGATGCTCGGCTTCGATCCGATGGTGCAGTTCATCCACCAAGAGGACCTCGTGGGCGCGCTGCTCGCGCTGCTCGCCAGCGAGGACGTCGGCGTCTTCAATGTCGCAGGCGCCGGCTCTTTACCCTTGCGGGCGGCCCTCGCGGTGGCCCCCGGCCACTGCGTCCCCGTGCCCACGGTGGTCGCCTCGAGCTATCTGCGGCTGGCCGGCGTGCTCGGTCGCGCGCTGCCGCCCTACCTGCTGAACTTCCTCAAATACCCTTGCATCATCTCCGATGAGAAGCTGCGCGAGACGATCGGCTGGGAGCCGAAAATGGGCCAGCTGGAGGCCGTGCGCTCGACCGTGGTCGGCGCGGAAACCTCAGCCATCGCGGCGCACCCCGGAGCGCGCTGAGATGGCCCCCCTGACGCGACGGCAGCTCCACACGTTCGAAGACCAGCTCGAGCAGCTCGTGCCAAAGCTCGAGGCCTACACCTACTATCAGCTGCTCGGAGTCGATCCACAGGCCTCCGCCGCGGTGATCGAGTTCACCTACAACCAGCGCGTCGCGGAGTACTTGGAGGTGCGCGGCAACAAGCGCTGCACCGCCTCGCTCTTCCAGAACCTGGGCAAGCTGCTCGAGCGGCTGGAGGAGGCGCGTCGGATCCTCACCGACACCACCCTCCGCAACGAGTACCACCAATGGCTCGCCGCGGGGCATACACGCCACTGGGGGGCCAACGTCAAGCCGCGGGAGGTCGAGCAGCGCGACGAGTACATCGAGAAGGCTGCCGCAGCGCTAGAGCGCAAGCTCGGCGGTCAGATGGTGCAGGCGCCCGAGGAGGAGGGGGACGCTGGTAAGCATTGGACCATCGACCTCGGAGAGGGTGAGGCGGCTGAGGAGCTGGCGCAGAGCGGCGACGTCGACGCGATGGACCGTCACCTGCGGGCCGACCTCGAGCGGCTCGGCGTGCGGGACGACGAGGGGGAGGATGAAGACGAATCGGCATCCCTCGATCGCGCGCTCCTCGACCGCACCGAGGACGGCCTGCGGGCTGAGCTCGACGAGATGGGCGTGAAAGATGAGGAGGGTGAAGCGGAGGACGAGTCGGCCTCCCTCAACCCCAGCTTCATCGCTGAGGCCGAGCAGTGGCTGCGCGCCGAGCTGAAGACGATGGGTGTGGAAGACGAGGACGTCGCCGCCGACGAGTCCGTCTCTCTCGACCCCGCGTACATCGAGCGGGCGCTCGCGCATCTAGAGCAGCAGCTGAACGCCGACGGCGTGCGACGCGATGAGGTCGGCGAGGAAGAGGGGCGCCCAGCGTCGCTGGATCTGGAGCACATCGCGCAGGTGGTGGCCACCCTCGAGCGGCAGGTCTCTCAGGATCGCAAGGCCGCGTCTCAAGAGCCCCACCAGCGTCGGGGACGTGAGCTACTACAGCAGATGCGAAAGCGCCTCGCTCCGATCAAGGCGCCGCGAGTCGGCCAGCGTGGAGATGAGATGGTGATCGATCTCGATGATGAGTAGCTTACGGCAGCTCTATAGACAAACGGTAAGCTCTGAGCGTTAGGAGCACCCCCACGGCGAGTCTGAGCGACGAAGAGCTCGGTTCGAAGGGCAAGTCGCGGCGCGAGGGCTAGATCAACAGGCTGCTGCGCTGTGCTTGGACGGGAGGCGTTTGTAGGTGGGCTCAGAGCAGGTCGGGGCGCTTGGCGATCAGCTCGCCCAGCGCCTTGAGGTTGTCGCCGCGGCTGCCGATGAGGCTCGCCGGCTCGAGCGACTCGAAGCCCCAGTCGAGGGCCGTGCCGCGAGAGACGGCGAACCCGCCGTCGGTGATGCGGCCAAGGACGGCGTAGCCGCCGACCAGCGGCAGCGTGGTGACCTCCTTGATCAGTGGCAGCTTGCTCAACCCGATCTCGATCAGGCCGCGCTGGCAGCTTAGCACCAAGTTGCCACCCCGCGCCCGTCGCTCGAGCATCAGGATGTTGCCCAGCGTCGAGTCGAAGACGCGCTGCCACTGGCCGACGTCTCCAGCGATGGCGGCGTCAGCGGGCAGAAAGTAGACGCCCGAGTCGACTGTGCGGCGAGCCAAGAGCCCCGCCTCCACCGGCACGATCTCGACGAAGCCGCGGGCATGGAGCGGGACGGCCTCGGTGTCATGCACCCACCAGCTGCCAGGCTGGTGCGGCGTGCAGCCGAAGAAGACCGACTCGCCATCCATATCGTTGACATAGCCGGAGACGAGCGCCGTGGCGTCAACCAGGTTGGCCAGCTGTCCAATGCGCCGGTCTCCATTGACGATCGCCGTTCGTGAGCCGAGGGGATGAACGGCGTCGAAGTAGAACATTCGACCCGCGAAGGGCGGCTCGAGGGTCAGCTTCTGGCCGACCTTCAGCCTTGGCGGCTTGCCCGCTTGGGCCGCGCCGTCGATCGCGAGGAAGGCCTCTCCACGCTCACTGAGCGCGAGAAAAAGCAAGCTGCGGCCGCGTACGCCCTCGGCGCGTAGCCGTCGAAGGCCTCGCACCAGCGCCACAGAGGAGGGAAAGCGCAACGTCTGCAATTCGACCATCCCGAAATCATAGCAGGTCTCGAGAGCACCCCGACACCTTCGGGGCCGAGCCGGGTGCTGAGCTGCCGAGCGGATTTCGTAGCCGAAGAAACGAGCCATACGGGTGGTCTGGCGAGCTGTCTGAGGCAGCCTGCAGCGCTGTATAAGGCGATGGGAGGCATTGAGGGGGCTCCTAAACGATAGACCGCTGGCGAAGGGCTCACCTGGCGGCCGTACCGGGCTGTCTTGCGTGGAACGGGGCGTTGGTGGTAGCAAGCCTTTATGGTCTCCGAGCTCGAGCAGCTGGCCCCCGGGTTTCTGGTGGCCGCACCTTCGATGGTCGATCCGAACTTCGACCACACCGTCGTCCTGATGTGCGCGCACAACGAGCACGGCGCGATGGGCCTGGTGATCAACCGCGAGGCCCCGATCACCCTCGGCGAGATCATGCGCCAGCTCGAGATGGAGACCGCCGCTGAGCACGCCACCTCGGCGCTCTTCGGTGGCCCCGTAGCCCTGGAGAGCGCGCTCTTGCTCTATCAGCGCGAAGAGGCGCTCCTCGATCACCTGCGACCTCACGGCGTCGAGAGCGACCAGGATGACGACGAGATGAGCGTCGGCGAAGGGCTGCTGCTCAGCCCGGGCAAGCGGTTGCTCGAGCGCATCGCGCGGTGCCAGGGGCCACGGCGGGTGAACCTCTTTCTCGGTCACTCCGGCTGGGCGCCGGGCCAGCTCGAGCGCGAGATCGCTCAAGGAGCTTGGCTACCTGTCTCCCTCGATCTCGAGCTGATCTTCACCGTGCCCCTCGAGGAGCGCTGGGATCGCGCCCTGCAGCTTGGCGGCTTCAGTATGGCCGCTCTCGGCTTCGGATCCTCCGCGAACTGACAGGTAGCGGGCGCCCACGCTTATCGCGGACACGGCGTCGCCTTTTTTGCCGTGGTGTGTTTTCCTGCAGCGGTGTCCGCCGGGGTCGTGAGCGGCTGCCAGGCGGGTCGCCCGTCGCTACGGATGTAGATTGTTGCGCTTGGTCTTGCCGCTGGCCGGCTTCTTTTTGCCGCGGGCGACACGAGGCGGCTCGTGGAGCTGCTCTTGCACGAGCTGCTCGCCAAGCTCGTGGATCGCCTGGTGGCGTCCGATCCCCCCGCGCGTCCGGCTCTCGACCCAGCTCTGAGCCTTGCGGTCTTCGGCGAGCTTGGTCTCGGCGAGAACATGCACCACGGCGTGGAGGAGTCTCGACTCGACGCTGGGGTGGCTCTCGGGCATGTCTTGGCCATGGGCGTCGATGATCACCATCAGGCGCTCGAGGTCTTCCATCGCCAGCCAGGTGTCGGCGTCTTGCGCCTCGTCGGCGTTGTAGGGATCGAAGAGGCCAGAGACTGGGAAGCCGTCTTGGACTTCGTCCCAGAGCAGGTCATTTTCCCAGAGCTCGTCAATGTCGGGGTACTGCGGCGGCGAGCTGCCCACTCGCTCGACCACCCGCGGCGGGATCGCGTAGGAGCGCTCCTCACTGATGGAGACCACCGTGACGCGGTGGACCCATTCCTCGCCGAAGTCGAAGAGGTAGCCGAAGACCTGACCCTCGCCAAACTCGAGGCTGTCGAGGGGCAGGTTCTGCGTCTCCCAGCTCTCGTCATGCTCATCCCCGGTCACCACGAGGCCGCCGGCGAAACGGCGGGCGTCGGGCTCGTAGGGGGCTCCGAACATGAACTCGTAGGGCTCCTCCTCTTCGCGGTCGAAGGCGTGCAGGATTAGCAGGTGCAAGTCGTGGAGCGTGCGATCGCCGCCAATGCGCACGCGTCGTATCACCGCCTCTTCAAGGTCGAGGGGGCCGCCGATCAGCTCAACGGAGAGCTCGTAGGCGCGGGCCGGCTGGCGTAGCGGCAGCCCACGGCGGCCACCTCGCCCGTCGCGCTCGGCGCGGACCTGTAGCAGCGAGACGAGCTCGCCGCTCTTCAGCGCGGGCTCCCGATCCCAGCAGCTGTCCTGCCAGCTGACAACCAGCCCGCTGTCGTTGCAGGTCGGGCACTGCCATAGGATGTCGTCTTCGAGCTCCCTTCGCCTGATCACGAGCTTGCCCGGACAGGCGCGCCGAGCTGGCCGCCGGCGACAGCCGATCTGGCTCTGGTGGGGCTCGCCAGGGGGCAGCACGCTGGCGATGCTGATCAGCTGGCCCACGAAGCGCAGCACCCGCGAGCCGCGCCCCGCGCGACCACCGTTGCTGGCGGCCATCAGCTGTGGCACGTCGACCACGATCGGCTTGTTGTTGGCTCTCTTTGTCACGGCTTCTTCTCGTGCCCTCGTCGTGACCCTACCATCGTGACCCTACCGTCGTGACCCTACCGTCGTGACCCTACCGTCGTGACCCTACCGTCGTGACCCTACCATAACGTCTTCTTGCATACCTGAACCAGGGTCGCAACGGCTCCCCACCCTCAGAGCGTTCGCCGTACCACCCGCATGGCTCGTTTCTTCGGCTACGAGATCGGCTCGGCAGCTCAGCACCCGCTCGGTCCCGAATGGGTAGTGCTCCTCACTCGCCAACCGATCATGGTACGTTCGACGACGTGGCTTTCGCAACGCTAGGGAGGGATCGATGAACGAGCCGACGTTGCCTCACGCTCTCGCCGAGCGCCTACATGCCTTCGCCGGAGGGAGAGGTCAGCTGGTGGTGCTCACAGGCGCTGGCATCTCTGCAGAGAGCGGCATCCCGACCTTTCGCGGCAAGGAGGGGTATTGGGTGGTTGGCTCGAAGGAGTACCACCCCCAGGAGATGGCGACCTTCGCGATGTTCAAACGGCGGCCGGAGGAGGTCTGGGCCTGGTACCTCTACCGGCGCACCATCTGCCGCGGCGCCGAGCCCAACGACGGTCACCGGGCGGTCGTCGAGCTCGAGCAGCTGCTGGGTGATCGCTTCTTGCTGATCACGCAGAACGTCGATGGTCTACACCTCCGGGCCGGCAACAGCTTGGCGCGGACCTACCAAATCCATGGCAACGTCGACTACGCGCGCTGCGTTGAGCCTGCGACCAGCGCGCCCTGGGCGCTGCCCGAGGACCTGCCACCCAAGGAAAAGGGCGCCGGGCTGAGCGACGCCGAGCGTGTGCTGCTGCGCGACGGCGGAGGCGGCGCCTGCCGCGGCTGGGCACGCCCCCACGTGCTGTGGTTCGACGAGTGCTACGACGAGGAGACCTTCCGCTTCGAGTCCTCCCTACGAGCCGCCGCGAGCGCCGACATCCTGCTCGTCGTTGGCACCTCCGGAGCGACGAACCTGCCGATGCAGGTTGGCACGATGGCGCTCCGACAGGGCGCGATGATCGTCGATCTCAACCCTGAGCCGAACCCCTTCTCCGAGCTCGCCGCCGAGGCGCAGCAGGGCTTCTTTTTGCAAGGGCCGAGCGGCGCCTACCTGCCGCTGATCGTCGAGGCGTTGCGCGGCGGTAGATCCCGAACGTGAAGAGATAGACGCGGCGAGCGAGAGGCGCGGGGAGCGAGAGGCGCGGGGAGCGAGAGGCGCGGGGAGCGAGAGGCGCGGGGAGCGAGAGGCGCGGGGAGGAGCAAGAGGCGCGGGGAGTTCGGCTCACCACGCCCGGCGTCGATGCTACCAGGTTGCCGTCAGGGTGAACGGGCCGGAGGCGCTCGTATCCCAGGAGTCGACCACGATGATCCAATCCTCGGCGGCCGCGCCGGCCGTGATCGTGAGTGACTCGACGCCGCTGTTCAGGGTGTCGCTGGCGTGCGCTGAGCAGGCGGTGTCGACCGTCGACGCGCTACAGGTGGTGGAGGCAGGGAAGGCGTACATCGCCGAGTCCCAGCTGGTGTTGATCGCGAAGGTGTAGGATGTGTTCGCGGCCAGCGTGACCTTGTAGTACTGCTGTGGCCCAGAGAGAGGGTCGCTGAGACCACATTGGACGGTCTTGTACTCATCGCTGAGAGAGGAGTCGCTCGTGTTACCGCTGACGCTGACCGGGCTGGTGCCAAGGGTCAGAGGTTGCGGGGTGGCGCAGGTGCCGTTGGTTGGCGTGGCGTAGGGCTCCACGGTCAAGGTGAAGGCCCCAAAGGCCATCGTGCTCCACGAGTCGACGACGATGATGTAGTCGACGGCAGCCGCCGTGGTGTTGGTGATCTGCACCCACTCGTTGCCCGTCTTGAGGTTGTCGCTGTGGGTGGTGGCACACCCGCTGTCGATCGCCCCGCCGGTAGCGCAGCCTGTTGCCGCAGGGACGACGTAGAGCGCGAGATCATCAGTGGCCGTCGTTTTGATGTCATAGGTGGTGTTGGCCGGAATCGAGACCCGGTAGTAGACCTGTCCGCCGACCAGCGGATCCTGTAGGACCTGGCAGGTCACGCCGGGAAAGGGCGGCGCGCCGGTCCCCGTGTGTTCGTCAGCGGCGCCCGTGGTGTCACCAGAGACCGTTACGCTGCCGTTGACCAGGGGCAGCGTGGTGGCCGTGGCGCAGGTCGCGTTGCTCGGCGGGGTGACCTTGTCGATGGTGAACTGGAACGGGCCAGCCTGAGTCAGGCCAGGGGAGTCCACGACCAGGTACCAGTCTTCCGTCGCTGCTTGGACGTCGATGAGCTGCTTGGCGAAGGTCAGCTTGTCGGTGCAAGCGGTATCGAGCGCCGCCGCGTCTGCGGGGCAAGTGTTGCCCTTGAAGGCGTAGAGGACGCCGTTGATCCAGCTGCTGTCGATCGTGAAGTCGATCAGCCATAGCCCCTGAGGCAGCGTGACCTTGTAATAGACTTGGCCGCCGTCCCAGTTGATGGGCGAGCCCTGGAAGGTGAAACCACAGCTGACCGGGGTGAACTCGTTGGCCGCGCCGCGGGTGTCCCCACTGACCGTGGTCGGGCCGCTGGCGGCGAGGGTGATCGTCTGCGCGGTGGCGCAGGTGCCGTTGGCCGGCGCCGGGAAGGCCGCGTCGCCGGTCGGGCCGTCGGT
>PDPC01000029.1 GCA_002747355.1 Pseudomonadota bacterium
GAATGAAGGGCAAGATCAGCGGGGCCATGGTCTATCCGATCGTGATGGCCGCCGTCGGTATTGGTATCACGGCGATGCTGATGGTCGTCGTCGTCCCCAAGGTGACGCAGATCTTCGCCGACATGGGCAAGGCGCTGCCCTGGAACACGCGGCTTCTGATCTTCCTCTCCGATATCACCGGCAACTACTGGTGGCTGATCGCGCTGCTCGGCATCGGCCTCTTCTTCCTCTTTCGGTGGTGGAAGAAGACCCCCGCGGGGCGCGGGAGGCTCGATCGGATCTACCTCAAGCTCTGGGTCGTCGGGCCGCTCGTGCGGATGGTCGCGATCAGCCGCTTCGCTCGCACCATGGGCACGATGCTCGCGGCTGGCGTGCCGCTGCTCCGCACGCTCGAGATCGTGCGCTCGATCCTCGGCAACACGGTGCTGATGAAGGTCGTCGATAACGCCCGCGACGCGATCCGCGAGGGCGAGAGCATCGCCAATCCGCTGGCCAAGAGCGGTCATTTTCCGCCGGTGGTGACCCGTATGATCGCTGTCGGCGAGCGCTCCGGGCAGCTCGAGAGTATGCTCGAGACGGTCGCCGACTCCTACGAGACCGAGGTGGACCTCCGGATTCAGAGGCTCACGACCTTGATGGAGCCGCTGATCATCCTGTTGATGGGTGGGATCGTCGGCTTCATCGTGCTCTCTATTCTGCTGCCGATCCTCGACATGAACGAGATGGTCGGCTGAGGAGTATGCATATGTCCCAACTCAGCAAACGTCCTAGTCGTCGCCGGCGCACGCGTCGGCTCCCTATCAACCAGGCCGGCATGACCTTGATTGAGATCATGGTCGTGGTGGCGATCATCGGCCTCTTGATGGGCACCGTCGGCGTCGTGGCCTTTAGCCGCTATAAGAAGGCGCAGGTGAGCAACACCAAGACGATCATCAAGAACCTGGAGACCGCTGTTCAGACCTATATGATGGACAACAACAGCGAGTGCCCGAAGGAGCTCGACGATCTCTATACGCAAAAGATCATCAACAAGAAGCCTCGCGACGCCTGGGGGCAGGCGCTGATCTTCAAATGCCCCGGTGACAAGAACAAGGAGTCGGCGGACATCCTCTCCAAGGGGCCAGATAAGCGCGAGGGCACCAAGGACGACATCAAGAACTGGGAAGGTGAGCGCTAGAGGATGAGGGCCCGGTCTCTGCGCCTCCGGGCCGCCCGGTGCCCAGCGCGTGTGGGAAACCTCACCCGCGGCTTTACGCTCGTCGAGATGATGATCGTGATCGCGATCGTCGGCTTGATGCTTGCTGTGGGCACCTACACGCTCCGCAACCTCACCCGCGCCAACCTACGGGAGGCGGCCGGGAGCACCTCTGCGGCGATGCGCTACGCCTTCGATCGATCACTGATGACAGGGATGTATCTGCGGCTGGCGATCGACCTTGAGAAGGGGCAGCTCTGGCTCGAGGCTTCGAAAGACCGTGTCTCGCTGCGCCAGGGCCGTGAGCAGCACGCTACGGACGGCAAAGATGAGGATGAGGATGAGAGCGAAGACGAGGCCGAGGCGCCGACGGGCCCAAAGCTGCCCTTTGGGCTCGGCGGCGGCGGCGAGGAGGGGGCCGACGAGGCGCCCTTCGACGTCAAGGCGCTGATCCGGGGCTATGAAAAGCAGATCAAGCCGATCAAGCCACGGAAGGCGCGCTTCAACAAGCTACGCGCCATCGGCGCCAAGACGATCAGGCTCAAGGGGAAAATCTTCGTCGACGCGGTGATGACGCCGCGTCACGAGGAGCCGGTGGAGAAGGGCATGAGCTATATCTATTTCTTCCCTCAGGGCCACGCGGAGCCGGCGATCATCCACCTCAAGAACACCGCCAACGAGTACTACTCCGTGGTGATGCACCCGCTGACGGGGCAGGCGCGGATCTACAACTGCCGCTATCGGCTGCCAAAGGAGTTCGGTCAGGACGATCTCGAGCGGCGCAAGAAGGACGTCTGTGACGACCCGCCACGCGGGTAACCCACGAGATGAGCACCACTGAGCGGCATAGGCGCAGACACTCACGCTCTGGCGAGGTCGGCTTCACGCTGATCGAGGTGATGGTCGCGCTGGCGATCCTCGCCCTCTCGCTGACGGTGATCTCGCAGGCCCAGCAGGCCAGCATGCGGCAGGTCGTGCGCTCGAAGATGATGACCGTCGCGACGCTGCTCGCCCGCGAGAAGATGGTCGATCTCGAGGAGGACCTCTTCAAGGAGGGCTTCTCAGATTTCGAGGAGGAGGAGAAGGGCGACTTCGACGAGGAGGGCTTCAAGAGCTATCGCTGGACGCTGAAGATCGAGAAGATCGAGCTCCCAGAGTCGATAGACGGCGAAGGCCTCGCCGACGCCGCGAGCGGTGGTAACGGATCGGGTTCGGGCCCGGGCGGGGCTGGCGGCGCCGGGGCGACGGGGATGGGGATGCTCGGCGGCAAGATGATGGGCCAGCAGTTTCAGATGTTCCGCGGCGTGATCGAGAACGCGATCCGCCGCGTCTCGTTGAAGGTCAGCTGGAATGAGGGGCGTCGAGAACGGGCGATCACCGTGGTCGCCTACTTCACCGACCCACGAAAGATCGACGCCGCCGGCGCCGGGGTCAGCGCCCTCACCGCGGGCAGCGGCGGGCAAACCGGCACGTCGGGCACCCAGACCCTGCCAGGCACGACTCGCAGCGGGGCTCGCAGGACGGGGGCGAGGTGATGAGGCCTCGTGGGACCAGAGCCGCCAAGGCGTGCCGTGGATCGACACGCAACGCGGGCTTCACCCTGGTCGAGATCATGCTCGCCGTGGCGATCCTGACCTCGATGATCACCTTGGTCTGGGCGTCGTTTTCGCTGACGGTGAAGAGCAAGCAGCGCGCCGAGGCGATCAGCGTGCGTTACCACCAGCTTCGGTTGGCGATGCATCGGATCGCGCGCGAGGTCTCGATGGCCTTCCTCTCAAAGAACGAGATCACGGGCACGCTGCGACCCCGGACGATGTTCATCAGCAAGCACAACAGCCAGGTCGACGAGCTGACCTTTTCGTCTTTCGCGCATATGCGGCTTCGCGCCGACGCGAAGGAGTCGGACCAGACGCTGATCACCTATTTCGCCGCGCCGGATCCAGAGGACCGCTCAACGATCAACCTGATGCGCCGCGCGACGCGACGCCTCGGGGTCGAGAAGCCCGGGGAGGAAGGCCCCGCTTACGTGATGATGGAGGATATCGTCGCGTTGCACTTCGAGTTCTTTGACGCCACCGCCAACGAGTGGCGCGAGCGCTGGAGCACGACCTCCGCCGATGGGCAGCCCGACCGGTTGCCAGCGAAGATCCGAATCTTGCTGACGATCCGTGACGAGAAGGATAAAGAGGTCACCTTCCGCACGGCGACGCGAACCCATTTGATGGACCCGCTCTGGTTTACACCGCAATGAAGCACGTTGGCCTCTATAGCCGCGTTCGCGGTCGCCTCCTTGGGCTTCTTGGTCGCCGCCTCGGCCAGCGCGAAGAGGGCGTAGCGCTGCTGGCTGTCGTGGTAATGGTTGCGGTGATCGCCGCGACCACGGCGGAGTTCTCCTATAGCTCGCGAGTCGACTATGTCGCCGCGGTGAACGCCCGCGATGACCTCCGCGCGCACTACCTCGCGCGCTCGGGGCTGGCGCTTTCGCGCCTGCTCTTGCGGGTGCAGCAGAAGCTGATCGATCCGCAGATCCGGAGCTGGAAGCTCGGCATGGATCTGCAGGTCTCCGACTACGCGCCTTATATCATTCAGGCCTTCAACAAGGCCGACGACGCCGAAGGGCTGGGCATGATGCTCGGGGTCAGCGGGCCGATCAAAGGCATCGGCGTGGACGTCGGCACCTTCGACCTCGAGATGACGAGCCTCGACGGTCGGATCAACGTCAACTGCGCCGGAGGTGCGAACGCTGGGGCGCCCAACGTGACGCGGATCGCGGCCTCGCTCTCGGCGATGATGCTCTCGGAGCGTTATAATCCGCTCTTCGAGCGCGCCGACAAAGACGGTCAGTACAACGACCGCCTCACCGTGCTGCGAGCGATCATTGACTGGGCCGATCAGGACACGCAGATGTACGGCAGCTCGGCGCCGGAAGATAACCGCTATAACTCGGGCAAAGACCCCTACGAGACCAAGAACCACTATTACGATACGATGGACGAGCTGCGGCTGGTGCGCGGCGTGGACGAGGAGTTCATGCAGGCCTTCGGCAAGTACCTCACGGTCTATGGGCGCTGCAAGCTCAACGTCTCGCTCGCCGACGTCCCGACGATCATGGCGTTGATCATGCAATATGCCGCGACGCCTAGCGACCCCGGTCTTCAGGTTCGAAACCTCGCGCTGCTTGCTCATTACGTCAAACAGATCGGTGAGCTCGCCGGTGGATTCAAGACCGTCACCGACTTCATGAAGGCCGCGGAGAACCCGATGGCCCAGCTCGGCCAGGCGGCGAGCCTCGATAGCTTGCTTGGCCAAGGGCAAACGGATACCCAACAGAAGACCAACCTGCCACCGGTGCAGGGTGTGAAGGTCACGGCGAAGATCGGCGAGGCGATCACGGGATCCTACGTGCGGCGCATCTGGCGTGTCGTAGGGAAGGCGAAGGTTGGTCTAGTGCAAAAGAAAATCATCACCATCTGGGATCAGTCCGCGATGTCGATGCACGCGCGAAACGCGGGCATGGGCGCCGGGGCCTATCTCTATTGGCGAGAGGAGTAGCCATGGCGCAACGCGTGCTCGGCATCGACCTCGGCGCACATAGCGTAAAGATTGCGGAGCTCGACGTGGGCTTCCGCTCGGTGAAGGTGCTCGGCTTACAGCGCTTTCCCGTGCTCTGGCAGCCGGGGGATCTGGTGCAGCGCAGCCTGGCGGCGCTACCAAAGCAGCTGCCGATCAAGGCCCAAGATATCGTCTCGGTCGGTGTGCCTGGCGATCGGGTGCTGCTGCGCTTGCTGGACATCCCTTTCTCCGATCCGCGGAAGGTGCAGGCGGTGGTTGGCACAGAGCTCGCCGACGACATGCCCTGGGAGTTCGAGGATGTCGTCTACGACAAGGCGATGACGCGGCGCTCGGGCAAGGTGCTCGCCGCCGCGACCCGCACCGAGGAGATCTCCGAGCTGCTCGAGGAGCTCGGGCGTCGAGGCGTCGTGCCGCGGCAGCTGGCCGTGGCGCCGCTGGCCTATGGCGGTATCGTGCGCCGGCTCTACCCCGAAGAGTCGGTGCTCCTCGTCGACATCGGCCACGCGAGGACCAACGTCTGCCTTGTGGAGGAGGGCCGGCCGCTGGTGGGGCGCACGATCTCTCGTGGCGGCGCTCAGCTGACCGAGGCGCTGAGGTCGACCTTTCAGCTGGGCTACGCAGAGGCCGAGCAGTTCAAGCATACACGCGCGCTCGTGGTCGCGGACGCCAGCGCCCTCGACGCCGCCAGCGCGCGCATCGCCGAGGTTACGGCCCTGGCTTTGGCGCCGCTCTTACGCGAGGTGCGTCGTAGCATCGCGCTGGCCCAGGGTCGGGCTGGCGGTGCACCGCAGCGGGTGCTGCTCACCGGCGGTACGTCGCTGCTCTCGGGGCTCGACAGCTACCTCGAGGCTGAGCTCGGTCTGCCGACCTCTCGTCTCGCGCTGCAACAGGAGGCCGACGGGGCGCTGGTCAACGGCGGCCTCGGCGAGGACGGCCAGGCCAAGGGCGCGCTGGCGATCACCCTCGGGCTCGAGAGCGGGCACCGCGAGGCGCTCGACTTCCGTCAGGGCGAGTTCGCCTTCAAGACCGATAAGTCGATCTTTCGCGAGAAGCTCTTCGCGCTGGCGACGGCGATGGTGTTGCTGCTGGTCTTCGGCGCCGTCAGCGCCTATACGACGATGAGCGGGTTGCGACGTGAGGAGCGGCTGCTCGAGGCGCGCTTGCGTAAGACGACTCGACGCGTGCTGGGGAGGTCGATCAGCGATCCGTGGGTCGTCAGCCGAACGCTGAAGCGCGGCGCCATGAGCAAGAACGCGGAGATCCCGAAGATGACCGCGGTAGATATCCTCGATCTGATCTCGCGCCACGTACCAAGGCGTGAAGACGTGCAGCTCGACGTCAACCGAGTCGACGTCAAGGCCACCAAGACCTACGTCAAGGGGACGGCGGACTCGCTCTCGGCGGTGGGTCATATCGTTAAGGCGCTGGAGCAGGTGTCTTGTTTCAAGGAGGTCTCGTCGGGGAAGATCTCCGAGGTCTCCGGGGGCAAGAAGCAGTTCACCTTGACCATCAGCACCAAGTGCTTCTGAGGCGATCATGGCATCTGCGCTTAAGACGAAGATCGAAGACCTGAAGCTCTCCATCGAGCGGATGTCGCCCCGCGAACGGGTGATGATCGGCGGCCTGGGGGCCACCGTCGCGCTGCTGGTCGTGCTCGGCGTCGGCTACCTGATCTGGTCGACCATCGACGACCTCGAGGAGCGCAACAACGCGATGCGCGAGGCCCTCGCTGACATCGAAAAACTCAAAGATAAGTACCTCGCAGCCAAGCAGCGGGCGGCGGCTCTGAAGCTGGCGATCCCGGACACGCCGCTCGAGCTGAACACTTATGTGGATAAAGCAGCGAAGGCGATCGGCGTGAAGATCGACGAGTCGTCGGCGGTGCAACCCTCGGAGGGGTCGCGCTTCAGCCAGCACGGGCTGCAGATCAAGCTGCGGAAGCTGACGCTCTCGCAGCTCGGGGGGCTGCTCAAGCAGCTCGAGGGTTCGCGGACCCACGTGGTTCAGGTGACCGAGATGACGGTCTACACGCGCTTCTATAACCGCGAGCGGAAGACAGAGGAGATCGACGCCGAGCTCGTGGTCAGCACCTACGAGAAGGCGAAACCGAAGCAGCGTAAGGCGCGCAAGGGGCGGAGGCGCTCATGAGCCCACGACTTCGAGGCGTGCTCAAGTGGATCGGGTACCCGCTCTACGCGCTCTTCGCGTTGGTGCTGATGATCTACCTCACCTTCCCCGCGGCGCGGGTCAAGACGGTGCTCGAGGCGCGGCTGTCGACGCCAGAGCGCCAGGTGCAGATCGGCTCGCTCTCCCTTGGGCCGCTGCTCAGGGTCACCGCCGAGGATCTGCTGGTGACGATTCGCCCCAAACCGACGGTGGCCCCGCGGCTGCCTCTTGGCGGCAAGCCGAAGACGCAGGGCCCGACGACACCGACCAAGCCCAAGGTGCAGCGCCTGCGCGTCAAGCGGCTCAACGCCAGCGTCGGCCTCTTCGCGCTCTTGAGCGGAGGCATAGACGTCGACTTCTCGCTTCGCGGTTTGGGTGGTGAGATCAGCGGCCGCTACGCGATGCAGCGTGAGAAGAAGCGCGTCAAGCATTGGCGCCTGGAGCTCGAGCTGAAGGAGATCTCCGCCAAAGAGGTGCCGCAGCTCTCGAGCCTCGGGCCACCGGTCTACGGCACGCTCTCGGGCAAGCTCGTCCTCGACGCGCCCTTGGGGCAGCTCGGTCGCTCCAGCGGCGAGGTCGACCTCGAGCTGGAAGGCGCCGCCTTCGGCGACAACAAGGCCAAGATCAAGATCAAGGGCAACCCGTTTCTGGCGATGGGTATCACCCTGCCGCGGATCCGTCTCGGCCGCGTCTCGGCAAAGATCTCAGTCACGAAAGGGAAGGTGACGTTCGACAAGGTGGGGGCCAAGTCTTCAGACGTCGAACTCGACGTCACCGGCGGCATGACCCTGCGCAAGCCGCTGCCCTTCTCGAACGTGCGCACCTACGTAAAGTTCAAGCTCAGCCCGCAGCTGGTCAAGCGTCACGCGGCGTTGCAGGCCCTCGGGCCGGCGCTGGGCAAGGGCAAGCGTGCTGATGGCTTCTATGGGATGCTGATCAGCGGGGCGCTGCGTGGGCCGCGGGTGATCCAATCGAAGCTCGGCCTCGGCACCGGTGGCCCACGGCGAATGCGTGGCGCTATCAGCACTCGTCGGCCCCCTCGGCGACGCATGCGCACTCGCGGTGGCCGCTGAGCCGCTGAGCCGCCGAGCCATGGCCGCTGAGCATCTCATCGCAGACCCAGCGATCGCAGCTGGTCGTTGAACGTCGACTTGGGGATATTGAGCGCCCGCGCCGCCTGGGCGCGGTTGCCGTAGACCTCGAGCGCCCACTTGTAGACCTCGTTGCGGATCTCGAGGAAGCTCTTGCCGCGCAGCGCGAGCAGGCCGTCGTCGGGGCGCGTCAGCGGACGATCGGCGCTGTCGATGAAGTCGCTCTTGCAGAGGATGTCGCGCTCGCAGAGCGCCATCGCCCGCTGGACGGCGTGACGCAGCGCGCGGACGTTGCCAGGCCAGGCCTGCCGTGAGAGCCAGGGGGCGAGGCCGCGCTCGAGGCGGGGGCTCTTGCCGTGGGCCTCGCGGGCGACGAAGTGGCGCACCAGCGCGGGGACGTCGGAGGCGCGCTCGCGGAGCGGCGGCAGCTGGATGAAGCCGACGGTCAGTCGGAAGTAGAGATCTTGGCGAAAGCGGCCGCGATCAGCCTCCACCGAGAGGTCGCGATGGGTCGCGGCGAGGAGGCGAACTCGGGCGGGGCGGCTCGTGTCGCTGCCCACCGAGCGCACCACGCCGTCTTCGAGCACACGCAGCAGCTTGGGCTGCAGCTCCATCGGCATCTCGCCGACCTCGTCGAGAAAGAGCGAGCCGCCTTCGGCGCGCTGAAACGCCCCGGCGAAGGCATCGACCGCGCCGGTGAAGGCGCCTCGGACGTGGCCGAAGAGCTCGCTCTCGGCGAGCTCGCGGGGGATCGCCGCGCAGTTGATCGCCTCGAAGGGCCCCGTCGCGACGCGGCTCGCCTCGTGGATCGCGCGGGCGACGAGCTCCTTGCCAGTGCCCGTCTCGCCGGAGATGAGCACCGGGTAGCCGCTGCGGGCGAAGCGCTCGATACGACGATAAACCTCGCACATCCGCGGGTGGTCGCCGACGAGGCCGTGAAGGTTCGCCTCGTCGGGGATCACGCCGGAGGGCTCGACGGTGAGGCGGGTGCGGCCGATGTCGATGCGGGCGCGAGGGTCGAGGTCGCAGCGCATGACGCGGAGATTGTTGACCCAGGTGCCGTTGCGGCTGCCCGCGTCCTGAAGCACGAGGTCGCCACGATCCCACGACACCGTGCAGTGATGCTTTGACACGTAGGGATCGTTGAGGAAGAGGTCGCAGTTCCGGTCGCTGCCGACCGTCAGCCGTTCTCCACGGATTTCAACGCTCTTTCCTTGTCCCACGACCCGCAACGACGCCCGATAGCGCGTTCGCGGCTCGGCTCCGCGCGGACCGACGCGAGTCCTCTTGCCTTCCAGCATCGTACACCTCCCTATATGTGTGCCAGGCTTATCGGTGGCGCTGCGCAGATGTTGCGGATTCGTTTCGGGGATCGCGTTTCTCTGTGGACGTCGCGCCCAAGCGACCGGCTGATTTGCGTTAGCGCTAGCTTCTGGCGACTCTACTGACGGCGGCAAGAGCACGACGCGATCCTCATCTGGCTACTCGAGTTGACGAACGCTCGGCCCTCGACGCGCTCCAGGCGCTGCGCCCTCGGCTGATGGCGCTGCCTTCCGCCGACGTCTGGACTGCGAACGCACGCCCGAGTCGAGCGTTGGCGTCGTCGCTGGAGTTGGTGACGCTTGCTCGGGGACTGGCCCAGGCTGAGATCACGTCGTACTTCAAGCGGATGCCGCCCGAGCTCGAGGAGCTCGCGCTAGCGTTCATGGCGGCAGTCAAGACGCTCGAGTCCAACGCGGACCGGGAGGCTCGGGTTGCGCGACGAGCCAAGGAGCTGCTGGAGGTGATAGCGCCTCGTGATCGCGCGGTCACCAAGGCGCTCACCAGGCTTGATGGAGGCGGGGGGCGGCGAGCCGTTGCCAACGACCTCGCGGCGCTCAACCCTCAGCTCGATCGTCTCCGGGGGCGTCTCCCCGCCGAGGCCTGCTAGCGCGCTGATCCGCTTAGCGGACCGAGCTGCGCGAGGGATGGGGAATCACGGCGTAGGAGCGAGCAGGGCGCCCGCTGGTCGCACGCAACCGACGAGTGACAACCGCCGTGATGTCGCAGACCAACGCGGCGACGGGAGGGGAGTTGGTCTGCGCTCTAGTCGTGCTGAGCAGCTTGTGTCAGCTACTTGCCGCGGCGTGTCTTCTTCTTAGCGTTCTGGATCATTCGCTGTAGCTCAGGGAGGTTTTGTTGCACTCGACGCAGGCCTATGGCTGCCCCCTGCGCTGCGAGTTTAGGCATCAACCGAACCGACTTCTTGCCCACCGGCGTCTGATAGAAGCGTATCAGCTCCTGCATCTCCTGTTGCGAAAACGCCGCCAAATAGATTTGCGCCACCTGGTCGCGGAGGCTCTTCCAGCTCAAGTACTTTCGCAGGAAGCGTCGAAGCACGCCTTGAAAGCGGCGTATTGCTGGGTTGCTGCGGCTAAACACCTGGAGCTGCTGATTGATGGCCCTATTCATGACCTGTGGCAACTCCATCGCCTTGAAGAGTCTATTCACCGTCGCTTGATGGCTCTTGGAGAAGGTTTTGGCTCCGGCAGGGTTTGTCAGCGCTACCATTGAAAAAAGAACAACCAGACTCACAGCTGTACGCATTCTAAAACCTTTGGTGAAGTCGTCAGGGGTTTCTTTAATGAATAGTAACGAAGTATGATATCGAGTTCGAGCCCGATTTCAGCAAGAAAACGCGGACCATCCAGGGTATCTAGGCGACCGTAGCACATAGGTCGCGATCGCGGCTCGCGCCTGCTCGATCCGCTGCGCGTCCACGATCGACCTCCTCGGTTCGCCCAAGGGCTCCAGGGGGAGGCCCTGCAAGCCGGCCGGGATCGGCAAGAGCTCACCACTGCGGGGCCGCGGTTGTTGCCCCTCCCAGGTGGTCACCCTGCAAGCCGGCCGGGATCGGCAAGAGCTCACCACCCATGACCACCTCGCTCAGTCGTTGGCCTTGATCGCCCGCGTGTCGGCCCAGCGTTTGATCTCTTTGATCCGCTCGGACATCGTCGTCGCTAGCGGGACGATCTGCGACATCGCGCGGTAGAGGTCTTTGTTGGTCACCGCGCGGCCCTGGTCGAAGGCGAGGTACATCGCGGTCTTGACGAGCTCGGCGAGCTCGGCGCCGTTGAAGTTGGTGGTCGATTTGGAGATCGACAGCAGGTCGAAGTCGTCCGGGTTGGGGACGTTGTGTTTGGCCAGGTGCACCGCGAGGATGTCGTAGCGCTCGCTCTGTGTCGGCAGATCGACGAAGAAGATCTGGTCGAAGCGGCCCTTCCGTAAGAGCTCTGGCGGCAGCTGGTCGATCTCGTTGGCGGTGGCGGCCACGAAGACCATCTGCTGTTTTTCCTGCATCCAGGTCAGAAAGGAGCTGAAGATGCGCGTCGCCAGACTTGCGCC
>PDPC01000189.1 GCA_002747355.1 Pseudomonadota bacterium
TAAGGGCGGCGGTTTCCAGAAAGTGGCCATCGGAGAGTTGCCGGACACGGTGCGCATCGCCTCCCGGCTGATCAGCACGGGGGATGTGGAGGGCCTGCTGGCCGAGCTGGGCGAGGACTCTCTTTTTGCCCGCTCCGAGGGCGCCCAGCAGACCAGGGAAGGTTTGGCCCGCGTCTTCATGGAACTGGCGGAACAGCTGCTGACCAATTTGGAATCGACCCTGGCGCTGTCGTTGCAGACCGATAAGGCGGGGCTGGGCACGGCGGTCACGCGGGAGGAGCTGGAGAATATCCGGGAGGGCTTGATCCGGCTCCTGGAGCAGAAACCCGATCCTCGGGAATTGCTGCGTCTGATCAAGCACGCCAGGATGGCCGTGGATCTGAGCCAGGACACCTATACGGTGGACCTGGCTTTCAAGATTCTGCGCAGCCAGATGAGCGTGCGGGATGCGCAGAAGAACAAAGAGCAGCAAACGAACCGCTGGGTCCTGGAAGAAGACCTGTCCTTCAGCGCGGAGGCTTTGCATCAGGCGGTGGCCGGCCTGGAGTACGCGCCGGCGCCCCTGGCCCGGGCCGGAGAGTCGGCCCGGTGCGACCAGTTGGCGGTGGCTTTCACGCTTCTCAGCGGGAAGCTGGAAACCCGTGAGAAGGCTCGGGTGCTGAACCTGATCGAGGCCGCCCTGCGGAGCGAGGATTGCGGCCCTGCCGAAATGGCCGTCATCGCCCGGGGCCTGCGGCGGTTGGTGGTTTTGGGGAAGGCGGACGCGGATATCAAAGCGGGCCGCTGGCTGAGCGCCGTGTTGGGCCATGTCCGGGAGCATCAGCCCGGGCTGCTGGCGGGTTTGTGGACAGAGATCCTGCCGGCCGTGGGGGACGCGGAGTACGCCGGCTTGTGGCCGTACCTGGTCAACGATTTGCTGCTGGGGTTCCCCCGGGGCTCGGGAATGGCGGTGGGCGCTCTGTGGGCGCGCGCCGGCGAGGCGAGCATGGAGCTGGCGCGTCAATGCCTGCCTTGTTTGCAGGCGTTGCCCGCCTTGGGCAGCAATGCCAAGGAGCCGGACACCACCGATCTGATGGCTTTGCCTCTGGGGCGGACCCGTCCCTTACACGCCGTGCTGATGAAGAGCCGCTTCGCGGACCGCCATGGTCCCCATCTGCTGCGGGCTCTGCAACGGCAGTCTTCACAGGGCTGGATGGGGGTTCTGGTGCAGTCGCTGGAAGACTATTTCCCGGAGCACAGGAAGTTCTTGTTCGCCTTGATCCGCGAGGCGGGTCGGCCCCGGCCCTCGGCGGGTATGCGGGAGATGGCCGGCCGGATCCTGGTCGACCAGCTGGCGGACCTGCCCCGATCGCGCCGCGCGGAAGATTGGGTGGCCCAGGCGGTGTCGATGCTGCCCGCCCTGGCGGGAGAAGACGCCGGTCCGCTGCTGAGTCGGGTGTGCCGGGAGCGCCGCCTTTTCTTTTTCCGGGCCTGGCCTGAGGCCTGCCGCAAGAACGCCGAGGCCGCCTTGGCGGGGATGAAGACCGGAAACGATGGGGAGGATCATGGGCATGACGCACAATGACAGTGACATGATTATCCTCTTGGCCACGGGCCTGTCCCAACGGCGCATGTACTTCGAGAACCACCCCAAGGTGCGGAGCACCGCGCGGCAGGTGGCGGCCGCGTTGAACGACATGCCGCGTGGTCCGGGCGGCGAGAGCTTTACGCTGGGTGTCTACAAAAACAAATTCGTCAAAGACGGCTCTTATCTGGTGGGCCCGTCCATCGCGGGGCGCTCCCTGATCGATTTCATCGAGAGGCTGGGCTGTGGCGGCATGACCTTCCACGGTCCCCTGGAGAACAGGCATCTGGAAACCTTCTTCAGCCTTGGCACCCAACGGCTGGAAAAGCCTGCCAACCTGGCCGAAGCGCAGGCCCTTTTCGACCAGGCAGGCATCGACGGCATCCGCCTGCTGCCGCTCATGACGGAAAACGGAGGGTCCGGTCAGGAAAAGGACCAGGTCGGGGGGCTGGAAAAAGACGGCTCTTCCGTCCTGGAAGACACGGTGGCCATGGAGTTCGCGCCTCTGCTGCGCATCTATCAGAGCATGTACGACGCGGTGGCGAACAACACCGTCACCTCGCCGCAGGAGAGCTCCGTGGATCTGGACAAGACCCAGGAGATAGGTCGCTACTTCGTGGAGATCAGCAACCAAAACGCCATCGATGTCATGCAGTTCCTGCGCTATCCCGATTACGACAGCTACACCGTGGGCCACTCGGTGCGG
>PDPC01000030.1 GCA_002747355.1 Pseudomonadota bacterium
TGCTTGCTACCAGCAGGCGCCCTTCTCGCTCCTACGCCGTGATTCCGCATCCTTCGCGCAGCTCGGTCCGGTAAGTTGATCAGCGCTCTAGGCCTCAGAAAGCTGGCCGTACAACAAGCCACCCACCATCGGCGTCCGGGGGGCTGTCAGGTGTTTCGGGCGGGGGCAGGGTGGATGTCAGGAACGCGGTGAGGGGGCTGTCGCTCGGTGGCTGGCTGACACGGGGTGGCTGACACGGAGCGGCTGTCAGGAACAACCACTCGTGCCGCCGCAGTTCATGCACTTGTAGCAGCTCCCGTTGGGCACCATCTCCAAGCTGCCGCACTCCGAGCAGGGAGGAGCGTCGGCGGTGGTGATGAAGAGCCGTTGCTGTCCGGTCGCCAGTGGGTTGAGGCTGGCGTCGTCCTGCGCCGGCTGAGCGGCAGGTCTGGGGGCAGCGAGGGCCTTCGCCGGGACCTCGGCCTGCTGTGCAGCCGCGAGCTTTGGCGCCCCGGCTTCCGACTGCCCACCGAAGCCTGGCAGCATCTGCTGGTCGGCGTAGCGGCCCTCCGGGAACTTCTGGTCGAGCCAGCGGAAGATGTAATCCATGATCGACTTGGCGTAGCCGATGCTGCGATCGGCGGTCCAGCCCGATGGCTCAAAGCGGGTGTGGCTGAACTTCTCAACCAGCAGCTTCAGCGGCACGCCGTGTTGTAGTGACAGCGAGATCGCGGTTGCGAAGCTGTCCATCAGGCCGCTGATCGTGCTGCCTTCCTTCGCCATGCGGATGAAGATCTCGCCAGGGCGCCCATCTTCGTACATGCCGACGGTGAGGTAGCCCTCTTGCCCACCGATGTTGAACTTATGCGTCAGGCTGCGGCGCTCGTCGGGGAGCCGGTTGCGCACGGCCCGCGGCGGGCCCTTGGCCTCGAAGTTCAGCGTGTCTGCGGCGGCCGCCTGCTCTGGCTCGACGATCGCAGAGAGCGTCTTCTTGTCGCTCTTGTGGTCGTCTTTGTTGGTCGACAGCGGCTGGACGCGCTTGCAGCCGTCGCGGTAGACGGCGACGGCCTTCACGCCGCGTCGCCAGGCCTCGATGTAGGCTTGCTCGATGTCCTCCGGCGTCGCGTCGTTGGGGAGGTTGACGGTCTTGGAGATCGCGCCCGAGAGGAAGGGCTGTACGGCGCCCATCATCCGGATGTGTCCAAGGTAATGAATCGAGCGCTCGCCGTTGGGGGCGGTGAAGGCGCAGTCGAAGACTGGCAGGTGCTCGTCCTTGAGCCCTGGGGCACCCTCGATGCCGTCGTGCTCGTCGACGTAGGCGACGATCTTCTCGATCTGCGTCCGGCCGTAGCCGAGCCGCTCGAGCGCCTCGGGCACCGTGCGGTTGACCATCTTCAGCATGCCGCCGCCGACGAGCTTCTTGTATTTTACCAGCGCGATGTCGGGCTCGATGCCCGTGGTGTCGCAGTCCATCATGAAGGCGATGGTCCCGGTCGGCGCCAGCACCGTGACCTGGGCGTTGCGATAGCCGTGGTCCTCTCCGAGCTCGACCACGTCATCCCAGACCTTGCGGGTCGTCTCCATCAGCTCGTAGGGGACGTAGGCGCTGTCGATGCCGTCCATCGCGCTGCGATGAAGGCGCATCACGTTGAGCATCGGCTCGCGGTTGATCGCGTAGCCCTCGAAGGGGCCGCGATCGGCGGCGACCAGCGCGCTGACGCGGTTGGCCTCGCCGTGGAGCAGGGCGGTGAGGGCGCCGGCGTAGGCGCGGCCCGCGTCGCTGTCGTAGGGCAGGCCGCGGCTCATCAGCAGCGCGCCGAGGTTCGCGTAGCCCAGCCCTAGCGGACGGAAGCGGTGGCTGTTGACGGCGATCTTTGGCGTCGGGTACTTGGCGTTGTCGACGATGATCTCCTGCGCAAGGATCAGGATGCCGACCGCGCGGCGGAAGGCCTCGACGTCGAGGTGACCATCCTCCTGCTGGAACTTGCGGAGGTTCAGGCTCGACAGGTTGCAGGCGCTGTCATCGAGGAACATATACTCGGAGCAGGGGTTCGAGGCGTTGATCCGCGCCGTGTTGGGGCAGGTGTGCCAGGCGTTGATCGTGCTGTCCCACTGCATCCCGGGATCGCCACATTGGTGGGCCGCCTCGGCGATGGCCTTCATCAGGTCACGGGCCCTGATCTGGTCGACTGGGCTGCCGTCGACCACCGAGCGCAGGTGCCAGATGCCGTCGTCGACGACGGCCTGCATGAACGCGTCGTTGACGCGGACGCTGTTGTTGGAGTTCTGAAAGAACACTGAGCCGTAGGCCTCGCCGTTGAACGAGCCGTCATAGCCGGAGTCGATCAACGCCCAGGCCTTCTGCTCTTCTTTGGCCTTGCACCAGATGTACTCGTGGATGTCCGGGTGATCAGCGTTGAGGATCACCATCTTGGCCGCGCGACGGGTCTTGCCACCGCTCTTGATCACACCCGCGAAGGCGTCATAGCCCTTCATGAAAGAGACGGGGCCGGAGGCCTCGCCGCCGCCATTGAGCAGCTCTTTGGACGAGCGGAGCGTCGAGAAGTTGGTGCCCGTCCCCGAGCCCCACTTGAAGAGCATACCTTCGGTCTTGGCCAGCTCCATGATCGACTCCATGGTGTCTTCCACGGAGTTGATGAAGCAGGCGGAGCATTGGGGATGCTCCTCGACACCGACGTTGAACCACACCGGGCTGTTGAACGCCGCGCGCTGGGTTACCAGCAGGTGGGCCAGGTCGTCGCTGAAGGCCTGCGCGTCCTCGGCGCTGGCGAAGTAGCGCTGTCCCCGGCCCCAGCGGGTGATGGTGTCGACGACGCGGCTGATCAGCTGACGAACGCTCGTCTCACGCTCTGGCGTGCCGAGGGCGCCGCGGAAGTACTTCTGCACCACGACGTTGGTCGCCATCTGAGACCAGCTCGTCGGCACCTCGATGTTGGTCTGCTCGAAGACCTTGTTCCCCTCGAAGTCCGAAATGGAGGCGTCGCGGAGCTCCCACTCCACCGCGTCATAGGGACTGGCTTGCCCATCGGTAAAGTAGCGTTGGATGCGCAGCCCCGTGCGACGGGGTTCTGGAGCGCGGGAGGGGGTCCTTCCGGCGCAGGTGCCATCGGTCCTATCGATTTGCTTGTCGAGCATTCGCTTCCCCAGAATATGGTTCTCTCATTCACTCGGTGTCAGGGTCGTCAGGCGCGCATTCAGGTCCTCGTTATTGGGCCGGGCCATCGCATATAAGCATCCCTTAGGAGCGCACCCCCCACAACTATCTCCCGTCGCCGGGCATAACACTGCCGGCCGCCTTCTAGGGCTCAGAACGTTCGCCGTACCACCCGTATGGCTCGTTTCTTCGGCTACGAGATCGGCTCGGCAGATCAACACCCGGCTCGGTCCCGAGCTCGTGCGGGTGCTCTTAGAGGGCGTTACATCGTCCTCAAGCCAAGCTTTTCTTCCCTTTGATTTCGCGCTTTCCTGTGATTCCGCGAGGAACGTCCTGACGACGTGGACCTCAGTAAAGCCTTGGGGCGCGAGCGAGTCAAATTTTTTTGCACAACATCTTGTGGTGCCGTGTCAAACCAACCACTAGTCCTGGTACGAGGGATTGTGGAAAAGTTGTGGGCGAGGCCTATGTTCTCAACTCTATTCATGTACTTGAAGAGTTTTCCACAGCCTGTTTTCAAATCGTGGTCCGCTCGGTGGGGGGGAATCCGCCCCTTCGTCACCTCGCTGACCATGCCTGGGGTAGCGACAGAAATAGGCAAGTTAACTATATGATAATACAAGATAAATCTGTCCGCGCCGAGTCGCGAGGGCGAAAACGGCCTAACCTCCCGAGATTCGATCGAAAACGGCGATCAGGTGACGTTTGGGGGGCTCTTCCTCGAACGATCCTCTCGGATTTCAAAAAGCCCGAGTCGATCTCTCCGGGCAGCTGTCAGCGCGCCGAGAATGGGAAAAAGCCAAGTGATAATCGAGCATTGGCTTGTTTTTCGGCGACGAAAGCGGCGCGGCAGCTCAGCATCCGGCTCGGTCCCGAGTGCTCTTAGGCTAGCGGCGGAGGCAGTAGACGGTCGCGGAGATCGTCAATGACTTGGAGGTGGAGAGGTTTCGCCCTTCGCACCTCCAACCGGAGGCGCGGCGGAGATCGGACACCTGGAGGGCACCGGCCTGCACCAACGCCCCGAGCCAGACCGGGAAGACCCTGCAGGACCCCGAAATGAGAAGATGTTTCGGTGATTTACAGGCAGCGATGGTCGCTCCTGTGTGTCCGGCGGCCACCGTCAGCCGCGCGCTCGCCCCATAGACCTGGCGCTTGTGGGTGTAGCCGCCGGCGGGGCCTGTGGGGCCGCGAGGTCCTGCGGGTCCGGCAGGTCCTTGTATGCCAGGCGGCCCCTGGAGCCCCTGTGGCCCCTGCGGTCCAGCAGCTCCAGTCGGTCCGCGAGGCCCCGGCGGTCCCAACGCCCCTGCCGGCCCCTGAGGACCCACGGGGCCCTTGGCTCCAACCTCGCCCCGCGGCCCGGCGGGTCCCGGAGGTCCAGCGGGGCCAGCTGGACCGCGCAGATCGCGTCTGGGGAGCGCGGCCAGCGCCGCCGCGACGCGCTTCGCGTCGACGAGCGTCCCGCGCTCTTCGATCGACCGCAGGCGTCTGTCGAGCGCAGCCAAGGTGGCCGCCACGCTGCCGCTGCGAGGCTCGGCCCGATCGGACTGTGGCGGCTTGGGCTCATGGGCCGCTCGACAGCCAGCGAGCCATGTCATCGCGAGCGCGACATAGGTAAACGTATATATAGACGTACACCTGATCTCGAACGCAGGGGTGATCGCTCGGGCCACCCGCCTACGCTAACGCAAGCTCCTCGTTGCCCACCACTTTTTGGCCCTTCGCGCTGCTCAAAAGACCCGTTTTTTGCCCCGTTTTTGCGGTCGTGATACCGCGGAAAGAGATGAGCACCGAAGCCGACCGTCGCACAGCCAGGTCCCAGGCCCAATGGGCCGAGATGAGCCGCGAGTGTCCCGTCATTCAGCTCTTCGATGTGACCAAGGTCTTCGACGGTCGCATCACGGCTCTCCGAGACGTCACCCTGCGTGTAGACAAGGGTGAGCTGGTCTTGCTCACCGGCCCCAGCGGGGCAGGTAAGACCACGATGTTGCGGACGATCTTCGCTGCCGAGCGACCCAACAAGGGACAGATCGTGATCGCCGGGCGCAACATCTCGCGTCTGCGCCGTAGCTCGATCCCCTACCTGCGGCGCAACATCGGCGTCGTCTTTCAGGACTTCAAGCTGCTGCAGAACCGCTCGGCGCTGCAAAACGTCGGCATCGCCTTGGAGATCTGCGGACGCCGTCGACGGGAGGTGCGGCGCAAGGCGGCGGCTGCGTTGGCGCTGGTAGGGCTCGAGGCCGACGCTCATAAGCAGGTCTGTCAGCTCTCCGGCGGCGAACAGCAGCGGGTCGCCATCGCTCGGGCGGTGGTCGGCAACCCCTCGATCTTGCTCGCCGACGAGCCCACCGGCAACCTCGACCCGGAGCGCTCCCATGACATCCTCGACCTCCTCGATGGGATCGCTCAGGCGGGCACCGCCGTGCTGCTGGCGACCCACGATCCGATGGTGGTCCAGAACGCCGCCTCGACCCAGATCATCCGCCTCGAGAATGGACACATCACCCAGGTGCTCCCCGGGCTGCGTGCGCCCTTGGACGCGCCGCCGATGACGGCAGAGCGACCCTCGCGCGCCACGCCGCAGCCGGGTGAGCGGGTTGCGACACCGCCCCTTGAGGCCCTACGCGCTGGCGGGACGCCATGAGGCGAGTTGGCTTCTTTTGGCTCCAGGCGCTGCGCGGGATGCGCCGGAGTCCGCTGATCCAGCTCGCCTCGGTTGGGGCGCTGGCGGTCGCGTTGCTGTTGATCGGGCTGGCCGCGTTGGGTTCGATCAACCTCGATCGTCTGGCGCGTCATTGGGGCAGCGGTCGCGAACTAACGGTGTTTCTACACCCGCAGACCGCCGAGTCACGGATCGCGGCCCTCGAGCGGCTCCTACGCGGCCGCGCCGAGGTGGGTAAGGTTAACCGAGTGAGCTCGAAGCAGGCGCACGCGCGGCTGAAGGCGAGCCTCGGCGATCAGCGGCAGCTCCTAGATAACATCTCGGCCAGCCTGCTGCCACCGTCCCTCGAGGTCGAGCTGGTCAAGGCGAGCTCGTCTGCGAGCCTGGCGCCGTTGCTGGCGTTGCTGCGCTCTGCCCCCGGCGTGGAAGAGGTCGAGTACCTCGGTCGCTGGGCCGAGCGTCTCGGAGGGATCGTCCACGTTGCTCGTGACGGCTCGCTGATCATCGCCCTGATCGTCGCGCTGGCCTGCCTCTACGTCGTAGCGATGACGATTCGTCTCGGCGTCTTCGCCCGCAGAGACGAGATCGAGATCCAACGCCTCGTCGGCGCCACGAGCGCCTTCGTGCGCGCGCCTTTCTTGATCGAGGGCTTCGTCCAAGGGTTGGTCGCTGCGGGGATAGCTCTCGCGGCGCTCTACGCCCTCTTCGACTGGGCCGCTCCGGCCGTCGAGGGCGCGCTCGGGGCGGTGCTCAGCCAGCTCTCCTTGGTCTTTCTGGGCCCGCAGCAGCTGCTCTTGGGCATCCTCGGTGGCGCGCTGCTCGGCCTCTTTGGCAGCGGCCTCGCGCTGGGGCGTTATATGGCGGAGGCCTAGCGTGATGCCTCGCGTGGCGGCGACGTTGTTCGCTCTCGGCCTGCTCGTCGGCGCCACGCCGACGGCTCGAGCCGCGGGGCTGACCACCTTGCTTCGGCGCGAGACGTCATGGCTCACGACCCTCGAGGGGTTGGTCGGCGAGGCCGTCCGCGCCGAGGCCGAGCTGACACGCCTCGCCCGGCGGCAGCGCCTCCTCGACTACGAGCTGAAGGAAGCGACCCGCCGCGCAGAGGCCCTGGAGAGCCGGCTCCGCGAGCGTCAGAAGCACGTCCGCTCGCGGGTCGTCGGGCTCTACAAGCTCTCGAGGGGGCGCTATCTGCGGCTGCTCGTGGAGTCGAAGAGTCGACGGGAGCTGCTTCTGCGCGCGGCGGCGCTGCGGCAGGTGCTGCGTCGCGATCTTGGAGAGCTCTCACTTTACCAAGATGAGCTAGCGAAGCTGACCAAGGAGAAGGCGCGCCTGGCGAAGGCCCGCGCGGCACAGAGGGCGGCGCGGCAGGCGCTGCTCGCTCGCCAGCGCGAGCTGAACCAGGCGCGTGCCGGTCGTCGCGAGCTGCTGCGGCGCTTGGCCCGAAGTCGGCGGCTGCGGCAGCAGGTCAGCGGGGAGCTGTCGAAGGTCCAGCGGCTGCTGCTCAAGCGGATTCATCGCCTTCGCAAGCGCGTGCGTCACGCTGGCGGCTTCGCCGCGCGCAAGGGCCGCCTGCCGCGTCCCGTGGGGGGGCCGATCGTCGGCCGTTTCGGTCGCGCCCGCGACCAGCGCTCGGGGCTGAGCGTCTTGCGCAGCGGCATCACCTTCCGCCCATACCGCGGTGTCCGCGTCCGCGCCGTGCACCCTGGCAAGGTGCGCTTGGCCCAAGCGCTGACCGGCTACGGCAAGCTCGTGCTCGTCGATCACGGCGAGGGCTACTACACAGCCTACGGCTTCCTCAGCGAGATCTCGGTCAAGGTCGGTCAACGCGTGCGCCTGGGCACGGTGTTGGGCAAGAGCGGCGAGGACCCGCTCACCGGCCGCTCAGCCGCCTACTTCGAGCTCCGCGACCAGAAGACCCCCGTCGATCCCCGGCCCTGGCTCCGGCGCTAAGGGCACCCCCACACATGCCTCCTGTCGCCGGGCACCGCACTGCCGGCCGCGTTCTATACCTCAGAATGCTCGCCGTACCGCCCGTATGGCTCATGTCTTCGGCTACGGAATCGGCGCGGCAGCTCAGCGCCCAGCTCGATCCCGAAGGTGCGGTGGTGCGCCTACCGGCTGCTGCGAAAGATCGCGGCGGCCCGGAGGTAGTCGAGGGCGGTCTGGAGTTGGAAGTCCTTCAGGCGCTTTCGCTGCTTGGGCTGCCGCTTGCCTTGGCGGTTGCGCAGGTGACCCTCGAGGTCGCGCTCGCGTTTGCCCTTCTTCTTCGGCTCGAGCGTCTTCGGCGCGGTGGGCTGGACGATGATGTCGGGGGCGATCCCATGCTCTTGGATCGAGCGTCCCTTGGGGGTGTAGTAGCGCGCCACGGTGAGCTTCAGCCCCGAGCCGTCGTCGAGCTCGATGATCGTCTGCACCGACCCTTTGCCGAAGGTCTGGGTGCCCAAAACCACCGCCCGACGATGATCCTGCAGCGCCCCTGCGACGATCTCCGAGGCGGAAGCGGAGCCGCCGTTGACCAGGCAGACCATCGGAAAGCCGAGGAAGGTGCCCCGGCTGTGGGCCTTCTCTTTGTCCATCACCCGGCCGCCCTTGCCGATGGTGCGCACGATCATCCCCTTGTCCAGAAAGAGATCGGCGACGCGTACGGCCTGATCGAGTAGCCCCCCCGGGTTGTTGCGTAGATCGAGCACGAGCCCCTTTAGCTTGCCCTTCTTGCCCAGGCCCTCGAGCGCCTGCCTCAGGTAGACGTTGGTGCGCTCTTGGAAGCTCTTGATCCTCACGTAGCCGACGCCAGGCGCGATCGACTTCGACGTCACGCTGACGATCTTGATCACGTCGCGCACGATCTCGAGAGCGCGCGGCTTTTTTTGTCCGGGGCGCCGCACGCCGATGCGGATGCGGGTGCCCCGGGGCCCGCGCATCTTGCGCACGGCCTGGTCCATCGTCATGCCTCGGGTGGTCTTGCCCTCGATGGCGATGATCTGATCGCCGGAGCGCAACCCGGCCTTCGCCGCGGGCGTGCCCTCGAGCGGCGAGACCACGGTGATCCAACCCTCGCGGATCTCCACCTCGACGCCGAGGCCGCCGAACTCGCCCTGGGTGTCAGCCTTGAGCTGCTGATACTGCTTGGGAGGCATGAACACGGAGTGGGGATCGAGGCTGCCCATCATCCCTTTGATCGCGCCATAGACCAGCTTGGCGTCGTCTACGTGTTCGACGTAGTTGTTCTCGATGTAGGTCAGCACGCGGGCGAAGACGTTGAGCTTGCGGTAGGGGCTGTAGCGCTTGGGTACGGCGCGCGCTGGCGCGAGGCTCAACACCGTGGCGCCGAGCACCACCCCCGTCGCCAGCAGTCCCATGCCTCCTAAATAACGCATGCCTTCTAAATAACGTCTCATCGCCATATGACTCCCAGCTTTCGACTGGACAACGTTAGCTCGTGGCGCCCTCCGTGGCTGGCCAAAAAGTCGAGAGGGACGTCTCCGAATGGTACCGTGCTCGCGATGGCTCGCGTTCCCTTTAGGGCGGTATTGGGTGGCTTGATCGCTCTCTCGTTGCTCGTGATCGCGGGCATCGTTGGAGTGCAGCTGCTCTGGCCAGCGGCGTACCATCCCGCGCTGGTCGTGGCACCCCCGCGCTTGCCTCGCCGACATGTCGCGCCTCGGCGAGCGTGCACCCCCAAAGAGCCCTGTCTCGCGATCGTGGTCGACGACGTCGGTCGGGACGTCGCGGCTCTGCGCGAGCTTCTGCGCTTGCCGCTGCCGCTCAGCTTCTCCGTGCTGCCTCATGCGCGTCACACGGGGATCTGCGTGGCGACCCTCCGAGCGCACCGCGCCGAGCTGCTGCTTCACGTGCCGATGCTGCCGCGAGATCCAGGGGAGCTGACCGATGAGCCATTGGTGCTCTCGCCGGGGCGTCCAATCGCCGGCCCCCTCGCTGCGTCTCTGGCGGCGGTCCCGGGAGCGCGCGCCGTGAACAACCACATGGGCTCCGCGTTTACGGAGGATCCTGTGGCGCTCGGGCGCTTTTTTCGGCTCCTGGCGCGGCGTGGGCTGCCCTTTCTCGATTCGCGTACGACGCCACGTTCCCAGGCCTGCGCGGTCGCCGAGCGCTGGAATGTACCTTGTCAGACACGAGACGTGTTTTTGGATGATCCCAACGACCCAGCTACCGTAAGATACAGGCTCACTCGGGCGGCGCGACGGGCGCGTCGTCGTGGAAAGGCCATCGCGATCGGACACCCCATGCCTCGTACCCTCGCGGGATTGAGACGCTTCGCGGGCACGAGCGACGCGAAGCTGGTTGTTCGACTGTCGGAGATGACGAACTCCCTGAAGAGGCAAAGCGCTGAAGGGGAAACGCCAGGAAAAGGCCGATCCAGCCACGCAGAAAGGGTTTCGGTCAAAGGACGCTGAACGTTTCGACGCCGACGGACTGGGGCTCGTAATGGTTGACAAGGCAAGCTATTGGAACCTATCGTATTTTGGCTTGTTCGACTAAGATGCTAGTTGCCATGTTCGAAGTGAGGCTGCAGTGGCTGTTTTTCTGGTGTGGAGCTCGATGTGAGCCCGCGGTGACGCAGGCTGGGCTAGGCGACCCATGTACAAGCTGATTATCGAGGACGACGAAGGGAAAACCACCGTCGTCCCGCTCATCCGCGACGAGATCTCCATTGGCCGGAAGGAAGGCAACACCATTCGGCTGACGGAGCGGAACGTCTCGCGTCGCCACGCCAAGCTGGTCAAGCAGAATGGTGCGGTCTTCATCGAAGATCTCGAGAGCTACAACGGCATCAAGGTCAACGGCAATCGCATCGCGGGTCGTGTCGCCGTCGCTGAAGGCGACCGCATTCAGATCGGCGACTACGTCCTTGGCTTGAAGGTCGAGGGGCAGCCGACGGCGAACAAGCCCGCGGCTGTTGCGCGCCCCGGCGCGGCGATCCCCGCGGCGGAGGTGCGGAGCCCCGGCGTTGGGGGACCAGACGCGGCGACAGCGCAGATCGACGTCGGCGGCCTTCCCGCAGAAGAGGCGGCCGCCGGCCGAGAGATCGACAACGCGGCGCGGATCGTCTGCGTCTCGAGTAACTTCGCTGGCCTCGAGTTCGAGCTCAGCAAGCCGGTGATGGTGATCGGCCGCACGGAAGACAACGACGTCGTCATCAACCATCGCTCCATCTCGCGACACCACGCTCGCATCGTCGAAGAGAACGGTCGCTACACGATCATCGACATGCAGAGCGCCAACGGCGTGCGAGTCAACGGCGAGGAGTACGGCAAGGTCGAGCTGCGCAAGGCTGATTATATCGACCTTGGGCACGTGCGGCTGCGCTTCGTCGCTCCTGGCGAAGACTTCATCTTCTCCCGCGACGCGACGGTGGTCGACCCAGCCCAGATGAGCGGCTCGCGAGGGGCAATCTGGGTCGTCCTGGCGCTGGTCGCGGTGATCGGCGTCGGTGTGCTGCTGTGGAAGCTAATGGGCAAGTCCGACGATCCAGTCAACGATAGGCAAGAGTGGGAGCAGGCGCTGAGGTACTGCGCCAAGCTCGAGGGAGAGGCGATCGCCAGCTCGAAGGAGAACTGCGATCGAGCCGAGGCCGAGAAAGAGGCCAAGGCGAAGTTCGACGCGGCGACGGCCTCGGCCACCCGCAACGAGCATGAGAAGGCGCTGGCGCTCTTCCTCGAGATCCCCAAGAGCAGCGCCTACTACACCGAGCGCGAGAAGAGCGCCCACTACCTCGACGCGAAGAAGAAGTACAAGGCGCAGGCGATCTCGGAGCTCGACGAGCTCGTCAAGAACAGCGAGTGCGCCAAGGCCAAGACCAAGCTCGCCTCGATCAAGAAGCTGCTCCCGGACCTCACAGAGGCTGACAGCAAGGTCGCAGGGTGTGTCAAGGTCGCGACGCTCACTTCCCCGACGCTCACTCCCCCGACGCTCACTCCCCCGACCAAGGTCACCAAGCGTCAGACCAGGCGCCGCCGGATCACGGTCAAGTCGAAGCCGAAGCCGAAGAAGCCGGCGGCGCTGACGGCGGAGCAGAAGGCCGCGCTGAAGCCCCTCAAAGAGGAGACGACGAAGGCCTATATGGGGAGCGCCTACGCGCGAGCGCGAGGCTTGGGCAAGAAATACCTCAAGGCCTTCCCCACCGATCAGAACATCCTCGCCATCGTCGGGGCCGCGGTTTGCAAGCTGAAGCGAAAGGATGAGGCCAAGCGCATCTATCGCCGCCTGCAGCCCGAACGCCGCCCGATGCTCAAGAGCGTCTGCCTTACAGCCGGCATTCAGCTGCCCTAGAGCGCTGACCAACTGACCTCCCGTCGCTGCGCTGGTCTGCGAAACCACGGCGGTTGTTGCTCGTCGGTTGCGTGCTACCAGCAGGCGCCCTCCTCGCTCCTACGCCGTGATTCC
>PDPC01000031.1 GCA_002747355.1 Pseudomonadota bacterium
AGGCGCTGGACAAGGCCGGCGAGCTGAACGGTAAGCTCGGCATGGGCTGAAGGCATCGGCTGTGCGCTGAGGTTCTACTGCGCGTTGCGGTCGATCGTGGCGATGAGCGTGGCGAAGCGCTGCTTGGTGATCGTGTCGCGCGTGCGGTAGCGGATCACGCCCTTCTCATCGATCACGAAGACCACTGGCAGGGTGCTCTTGGGCACCTGGTACTGCTCGGCGAAGCCCCGATACCACTCGATCAAGAAGCGATCGTGGTAGGCCTTGCCGACGAAGCCCTTCAGCTTGGAGAGCACGAGGCTGCGCGGGATGTACCAGGACTTGTCGACGACGACGACCTGGTAGACCTCGACCTTATGCTGTTTGCGCGGCGGGTAGCGCTTGACCAGCGCCTGCATCCACGCCTTGCAGCGTGGCGCCGCCTCCTGTTTCATCCCTACGACCAACACGACCTTGCTTCCGCGCAGCTTGCGCAGCGCGACCCAGCTGCCGGGGATGGTCTGGAGGCGGAAGAGGGGAGCGTGGCTGCCGATGCCGCCGCGCTGGGCCCGCGCAGCGCCGGACAGAGCCAGCACCAGCCCGATCCAAAGGAGGCCGGTGAGCAGCGAGGACGAGCGCCTCGTGAAGGTTCGTTGGCGAGTGTGACTCAATAGCATCAGCATCTGGGATGGTTTAGCAGCGCTCGGTGGCGTGAATCGTGACGCGAGTCACCGTACAATTACTCAAACAAACCATCCAGGTATTCAAAGGAACCATCCAGGGCAACGATCCAGGGCAACCCTCCAGAGGCCTACTCAGAGGAGCGTCAAGACCGTCGATGAGAGGGAGCGTGCGTATTATCACCGTCGCCGGGGTCTCGTTGGCCTTGCACGCGTTGCTCTTGTGGGGGGTCGTGGTCCTCCTCCGGCCGGCCCCTCAGCCGCCCGTATTGATCGTCTATGCGTTAGAGATCGCAGATGAAACAAAGATATCCGCCCAGCCCTGGGCCCCGTCCAACACACCTCGGCCACCAGCGCCACCGCCCACGCCCCGGCTAGGAGACAGGGCGCCCGCGGTCGCAGCGCAGGCCGCCGATAGCCTGCGGCAGACCCGAGAGAGCGGGACGGAGACGGGAAGGGCCCAGGCGGCGCTGCGGAGGCGGATGACCGCCGGCGGCGACCTCGACGACATGCGCTATCGCCCCTACGATCACCCGACCCGCAGCTCGCCGCAGCGGATCCGCACGGGCGAGCAGGCTGTGACTCACGACAACCGCCGGGCGACACCCAACCCCGACACGAGCTCGCATCTCGTCACGGGCAGGGGCAACAGCGAGCGGCGCTCACGAGCGCGGGCGCGGGTCTCGGCGGCCGGCCCGAAGGCTGCGCGGGGAGCTCAGCCGAAGGCGCGGGGCGGCGCGATGGCCCTCGACGGGTCGGGGAAGCTCGCCCGCCGCGATGGCCAGTCTGAGCGCCGGCGGAGGGTCGAGCGGATGACGAAGCTGCCCCTCGAGGGGATGCTGGCGCCGCGCCAAGCTCGGCCTCGCGTCGACAAGGGGATCGCGGCTAGCGAGACCCGACGCAGACGTCATGATGTCGTCGATGATCGAGACCGACGGCAGGCCTCCAGCGAGCGGCGGCCGGATCTCCTCGACATGGCGCGGGCCAGCGGCAAGGGGAAGGCAAAGGGGCGCGCCCGGGGGAGCCGCGCCGGGCGGCGTGGATCGCCGGTGGGCCGCCGCCGTGGGGTCGCCCGCTGGCTCAACACCCGGGACCGCCGCTATGTGGCCTATTTTCAACGGATCCACGCCAAGATCCAGCCGCTGTGGAGGTTCCCCAAGACGCTCGAGATCCGGATGGAGCAGGGGGACGTGCTGGTGGAGTTCACGCTGCGATCCGACGGCACGCTCTCCCATCTCGGCGTGCGACGCGGCTCGGGCTACGCGGCCTTCGACGCCAACGCCCTACGCGCGGTGCAAAAGGCCGCGCCGTTTCCCTCCGTGCCGGCAGGCCTCAGCGCGCCGCTGACGATCTTGGCGCCCTTCGAGTTTTCGAATCCGCTGATTCGATGAGCAGCCCGTGATGTCACGTGCCCATCACGAAACCGCTGACAATACCTGAGCCTAGAGCGCTGACCAACTTACCTCCTGTCGCTGCGCTGGTCTGCGAAATCACAGCGGTTGTCGCTCGTCGGTTGCTTGCTACCAGCAGGCGCCCTCCTCGCTCCTACGCCGTGATTCCGCATCCTGTGGAGCGTTCCCTCGCTCATCGCGCGGACACCGCGCTCCCTCGCTCATCGCCCGGATACGGCGTCCTGGTTTCGTCCATTGCGGTGTGCATCGCGCAGCTGTCTGCCAGGTGGGTGCTAGTGCTCGGTCGCTGGTGCGCTACACTAGGGCTTGGAGAGATGCGGAAACGACACGACAGGACGGGTTCCGCGATCGGCACCTTCTTGGGGCTGTCGATCCTCGTCCATATTCACGTCGTGCTCGTTATGATCGCCGTGCTGTCGCTGAAGCCCGAGGGGTGCGCCCCGGACGCGCTGCCGATGGAGCCGATCGAGGTCTCCGTGGTGCCGACCAAGCCCTCGGTGAAGCCGGAGGACCTCAACAAAGAGGCGAAGAAAGAAGCGACAAAGGACCGAGACGCCAAGGGGCAGGTCGTCGAGCTGCCCAAGCCGATCGACGAGCGCCGGCCCGACAAGGCTCGCTTTCTCTCCGAGTACGACAGCAAGGTCAAAAAGCAGACCCGCGCGGTGAAGCTTAGGCGTCCCGGGCGCGCACGGGCTCCGCGAGCGCCGACCCCGGCACAGCGGGCGGCGTCAGCGGCGGCGCGGCGGCAGCTGGCGCGGAAGCTGATAAAGCTGGCGATGCGTCAGCCCAAGATCCAGCCCGATCTGCCCAGATCACAGCTACCCAAGACAGCCAAGGGCGACCGTCCATCTCAAGACAAGAAGGGAGACACGGTCAAGCAGCCCAAGAAGCCGAAGGTGCGGGTCAAGATCGTCGGCAAGGCGCCGAAGACTCAGAAGCCGGCCAAGGGAGCCAAGAAGCTGAACCTGAAGCTCAGCCCTGCGGAGCTGGCCAAGATCGTCGGGGGCGGCGTCAACGACAACCTGAAAGACGTCGAGAAGGGCAAGCATACCCTGCTCAACTCGAAGCGCTGGCGCTTCGCCAGCTTCTTCAATCGAGTCAAGCGTCAGGTCGCGCAGAACTGGCATCCCAACCAGGTCTATCGCCAGCGTGATCCCAAGGGGCGGATCTACGGCTTCAAAGATCGGCTGACGGTGCTGCGGGTCAAGCTCACGCCGAAGGGACAGCTCCAGGGCGTCCACCTCGAGAAGGCCTCGGGGGTCGGCTTCCTCGACGATGAGGCCGTGCGGGCCTTTCGCCTCGCCCAGCCCTTTCCCAACCCGCCTACCGGGCTCGTCGACGCCAAGACCGGGCTGATCAGCTTCCGCTTCGGCTTTCTCTTCGAGATCTCGAGGCGGCCCTCGTTCAAGATCTTTCGCTATCGTTGACGGGCTTGTTCCCAAACCCGATGTGGTAGGTTGCCGTACGATGTCGCAAACAGGTGAGCAGTTGGCCCTGGTGGCTGCGTCAGGCTCCGAGCTGTCGCGGTGGTTGCTCGAAGAGAACGTGTTGTCGGTGTCGGAGCTGGGTGACGCCGTACGTCGGCAGCAGGAGACGGGCGCGCCGCTAGGGATGACCCTGCTCGAGCTCGAGCTGGTCGACGAGCTGGCGCTCGTCAACCTCGTCGCCCGACGTAACGCCCTGCCCACGGCCCCAGAACGCCTCTATCGTCAGAAGGTGCCCGTGAAGGCGCTCTCTGCGGTGCCGCAGGACCTCTGCTGGCAATACGGTGTCTTCCCCTTCGGGGTCGATCTCGAGAGTTCGCGGCTGAAGGTCGCGGTCGTCGATCCCTCCGACAGCGAGGCGATGGACATGCTCGAGGGGCTGACGGGCGGAGCCTTCGAGCTCTTCGTGGCGGGCCCCAGGGCGCTGGAGAAGGCGATCCGTAAACACTACCTCGACTCCTGGGTCGAGGACAGCCATCCGCAAGAGGTCGAGAAGAAGGGCTTGCGCTTCTTCGGGTACGAGGGGATCACCAACCCCACCGACGCGCTCTCGCTGCGAGTGCCCGAGTCCGCGACACCGGCCAAGCCAGCGCGGCCTCCGCAGCCTTCGATACGGCCCCAGCGAGGCGACGAGCCGGTGGAGTCCAAGTCGGCGAGCGATGTGGTCGCTCGGGTGACCTTGCAAAACAAGCCCGTCGTGGCCCCCGAACCCGCTGCGGCGCTCCCCACGCCCCCGGAGCAAGACGCGCTGCAGCCCGCCGACCTGCTCGAGGCGCGAGTACAACGGCTCGAGCAGGCCGTGCAGCTGATGCTCCAGCTGGTGATGGCGTATGGATCCGACGATCTGCGCGACGACGCGGCGCGCGTCGTCAAGTTGATCGACGGTTAGATAGCTAGATAGTCGTCAACGAGCTGGTGGGGAGCCGACTCGGAGAGGCTACGGGTTGCGGGTATAGCGCAGGCGGGGCTTGCGCGCGGCCTGGGCCTCGTCGAGGCGGCTGCGGGCGGTGAGGGTGGGGGCCTGGTGGAGCCGATCCGGGTCGGTCTTGGCCTCGGCGAGGATCGCGCGCAGCGCCTCGACCAGGTCGTCGAGCTCGGCCGGGGTCTCGGTCTCCGTCGGCTCGATCATCAGCGAGCCCTGGACCACCAGCGGGAAGTAGACGGTCGGCGGATGGATGCCGTGGTCGATCAGCCGCTTGGCGACGTCCATCGTCGTGACCCCCTCTTGCTTGAGGTCGCGGTCGGAGCAGATCACCTCGTGCATGCAGCGATCAGGGAAGGGGACGTGGAGCACCTCCCGCAGCTGGGTGCGGAGGTAGTTGGCGTTGAGCACGGCCATCTCGGTCACGCGCTCGAGGCCGGCGGCCCCCTGCTCGCGGAGATAGACCCAGGCTCGCAGGAGCACGCCGACGTTTCCGAAGAAGCTGCGTAGCCGCCCGATGGACTTCTCGCGCTGGTAGTCGAGGCGGTAGCGGTCGCCCTCGCGCTCGACGGTGGGGACGGGCATGAAGGGGACCAGGCGCTCGGAGATGCCGACAGGGCCCGCCCCCGGACCGCCGCCACCATGGGGTGTGCCGAAGGTCTTGTGCAGGTTGAAGTGCATCGCGTCGACGCCGATCGAGCCGGGGAGGAACTTCCCCATGATCGCGTTGAGGTTCGCCCCGTCCATATAGACCAGGCCACCAGCGCGGCGTACGAGCTCGGCGATCTCGCCGATCTGCGTCTCGAAGAGGCCGAGGGTGTTCGGGTTGGTGATCATGATCGCCGCGATCTCGTCGTCGATCGCGGCGCGCACGGTGTCGAGGTCGAGGCAGCCGTCGTCGGAGGTTGGCAGCTGCACGACCTCGAAGCCGTTCAGCGTGCAGCTCGCCGGGTTGGTCCCATGAGCCGAGTCGGGGATCAGGACCTTGCGCCGTGTGCGGCGCTGGTCGAGCAGGTAGGCTCGCATCATCATCAGCCCACAGAGTTCCCCATGGGCGCCGGCGGCGGGCTGGAGGGTGACGCGGGAGAAGCCCCCGACAGAGGCGAGCATCTGCTCGAGCTCGTGCATCACCGCCAGCGCGCCCTGGAGCCCATCGTCGGGCTGATAGGGGTGTAGCGAGGCGAAGCCCGGCAGCGAGACCGCGACGTCGGCGATCTTCGGGTTGTGCTTCATGGTGCACGAGCCGAGGGGGTAGGTGCCGGTGTCGATGCAGAAGTTCCACTGAGAGAGGCGCGTGTAGTGGCGCACGACCTGCGGCTCGCTGACCTCGGGGAGCAAAGGGGGCGTCTTTCGCCGCAGCGCGGCAGGCCAGCGCTCGCTGGCCGGGACGCTCGGCACGTCGATCGGCGGCAGGGACGCGCCGCTCCGCCCAGGTGTGCTTTGGGCGAAGATCGGGGCTTCCTCATGGAGCAGACCCTGGGTGGCTTTGACGCTGCTCATCACGCGCTCCTCATCTCGTTGCCAAGCTCCCCGAGCAGGCTGACCAGCTTGTCGATGTCTTGCTTGGGGTGGACCTCGCTGACCGCGACCAGCAGCGTGTCAGCGAGCGCCGGGTCGAAGCGACCGAGGCTGACGCCGGGGGTGACGCCGCGCTCGCTGGCGAGGTCGACGATCCGCTGGGCGTCGCCCCCCGGGACCCGGATCGCGAACTCGTTGAAGGTCGGTCCGCCAAAGCGCTCCTCGAAGCCGTCGAGGGCGACGAGCTGCTCGCGCGCGTAGCTGGCCTTGTCGAGGTTGAGCTGGGCTAGCCGCGCCAGGCCGCTGGGGCCGAGGAGCGAGAGGTGGATCGCGAACCGGAGGGCGTAGAGCCCGTGGTTGGTGCAGATGTTCGAGGTGGCCTTGTCGCGACGGATGTGCTGCTCACGGGTCGAGAGGGTCAGCACGTAGCCCGGACGGCCTGCCGTGTCGACGGTCTCGCCGACGAGCCGCCCCGGCATCGCGCGCAGCGCTTTTTTGCCGCAGGCGCCGAAGAGGCCGACCCCTGGGCCGCCGAGGGTCGGCTGGCTGCAGAGCCCCGTGCCGTCGCCGACGACGATGTCGGCGCCCATCGCGGCGGGGGGCTCGAGGAGCCCGAGGGCCACGGTCTCGGTGTTCACGCCGACCAGCAGCGCGCCTGCGTCGTGGGTCGTTGCGGCGATCGGCGCGAGGTCTTCGACCAGCCCGTAGAAGTTGGGCGTCTGGGCGATCACGCAGGCCACGTCGTCGTCGAGGGCGGCCTTCAGCGCCGCGAGGTCGACCATCCCGTCGTCGCCGACGGCGACGGGATGCACCGTGTCGTCTTGCTCATCGAGGCCGGCGGCGTAGGTCTGACAGACCTCGATGTACTCCGGGTGGACGCTGCGCAGCACCAGGGCCTTGCGACGGCGGGTCAGCCGCCGAGACATCAGCATCGCCTCGGCCGCCGCCGACGCTCCGTCGTACATCGAGGCGTTGGCGAACTCGGTGCCGTAGAGCTCGCAGACCATCGTCTGGAACTCAAAGATCGCCGTCAGCGTGCCCTGGGAGAGCTCGGGCTGGTAGGGCGTATAGGCCGTGGCGAACTCTCCGCGCAGGCTCAGGGCGTCGACCGCGGCGGGGACGTAGTGGCGGTAGATCCCGGCGCCGATGAACACCAGGTGGCCGCTGCCGCGGGTCGGGGCGCGGTTCTGTGCGCCGAGCTCGAAGAGCCGGTCGAGGATCTCCGGCTCGCTGAGCGCCGAAGGGAGCTCGAGGCAGCCGTTGCAGCGCAGCGCCGCGGGGATCACGTTGAAGAGGTCGGAGACCTTCTCGACGCCGATTACCTTCAGCATCCGCGCGATGTCTGCTTTTGTGTGGGGTAGATAGCGCATGGTGTTTATCCGACCGCGGGGCACTCTGTCATACGAATCATACGAAGACGTGTCACGACGTTGTCAGGCGATGAGGTCGGGCGGCGCGCCAGGCAGAGACATACCAGGCAGAGACGTGCCGGCCAGAGACGTGCCAGAGGCCATCAGGAAGAGGTGGGGGCTCGCTGCCGGTGAGGCCGACGTGGCGGGGCGTCACTGCGCCTCGGCGACGAGCTTGGCGTAGGCGTCGGCGTCGAGGAGGGCGTCGACGTCGGCGTCGTTGGCCGGCTTCATCTCGACCAGCCAGCCCGTCTTGTAGCAGTCCTCGTTGACCAGCTCTGGCGAGTCGTCGAGATCCTCGTTGACTCTCGTCACATCGCCGGCCAGCGGTGCGTAGAGGTCCGAGACGGACTTTACCGACTCGATGGTGCCGAAGTCGGCCGCCGCGGCGAAGGTCTTGCCCACCTCCGGGAGCTCGACTAGGGTGATGTCCCCGAGCTGCTCCACGGCGAAAGCGGTGATGCCGACGACGACCCCGCTGTCGGTCTTGCGGACCCACTCGTGGGACTTGGTGTAGCGCAGGTCTTTCGGGAACTCCATGGCCTACTCCTGTACTGGGCGGTGGTAAAAGGGGCCCTTGACGACCTCGCAAGGGACGGCCTTGCCCCGGATCTCCACGCAGAGCGCGGTTCCGATCTTGGCCAGCGCCTTGGGCACATAGCCCAAGGCGATCGCCTTTTCGAGGGTGGGCGACTTGGTGCCGCTGGTGACCTCGCCGACGCGCTCGCCGAGCGAGCCATCATCGGCGGGGAGACGCAGCGGGTAGCCTTGCCGCGCGATGCCCTTGGCGCGCATCTCGAGGCAGACGAGCTTGCGCTTCACGCCCGCCTTCTTCTGCGCGACCAGCGCCTCTTTGCCGATGAACTCGCCCGCCTTGAGCTTCACCGTCCAGGAGAGGCCGGCCTCGAGGGGGGTGGTCTCATCGTTGATGTCGTTGCCGTAGAGCGGCAGGCGCGCCTCGAGGCGCAGCGTGTCACGGGCGCCGAGGCCGCAGGGTTTGAGCCCCTCGGGGGCGCCAGCCGCGACGAGCGCCGACCACAGCGCCGGGGCGTCGGCGGCGGCGCAGAAGATCTCGAAGCCGTCTTCGCCGGTGTAGCCGGTGCGCGCCGTCGTACAGCTCACGCCGCCAGCGTCGCAGTCGGCGAGGCGGAAGCTGCCGATGCTGGCAGCGGCGTCCCCGGCCACGGCGCGCCAGATGGCCTCCGCACGCGGCCCCTGCAGCGCGATCAGGCCGAACTCGGCGGAGCGGTCTTCGACCTTGCAACGCTCGCCGGTGTTGTCACGGAACCAGGCGACGTCTTTATCAGTCGTGGACGCGTTGACGACGATCCGCAGGTGCTCGTCACCGAAGCGATAGACCAGGCAGTCGTCGACGATACCGCCGTTGGGGCGGCAGATTGGGCTGTAGAGCGCCTGCCCGTCTTCGAGGCCGAGCACGTTGTTCGTGACGAGCCGATCGACGGCGAGGAGCGCGCCTGGGCCGAAGAAGTCGACCTCGCCCATATGGCTGACGTCGAAGAGGCCAGCGGCCTTCCGAACGGCGTGGTGCTCGTCGACGATGCCGCTGTACTGAAGGGGCATCGCGAAGCCCGCGAAGTCGACGATCCGCGCGCCCGCCTCGCGGTGCAGCGCCAGCAAGGGGGTGTTCTTGGTCTCGGGAGATAGAGAGGTGCTCATCAGCTATACTGCCGCCTTCTTCGAGCGCCGCGCTCTCGCCTCACCACCGCCTCGCCGGCGTAGGGTCAGCGCATCATCAGCGCGTCGTCAGCGCGCGCCGAGCGAGCATAAACCAGCCCCCAAACGCGTCAAGCGCGAAAAGGGGCGACAAGCGGCTGATGGCCCGACCACGCCAGATCACCGAGCGCCGACGGCCAGGTGTTGGTCGACGACGCGGCCATCGGGGGTGCGCCCTGCGTACTCGAAGTGGGCCGAGGCGCGCGCCGTGAGGCGGGCGTAGCTCTTGAAGGTGCTCAGCAAGGAGCGGCGCTGAAAGACGCGCACGGAGGCGTCGGCGACCTCCGTGTTGTGGCAAAAGACCGCCACGCCGTCAGGGTCGACGTAGGCGGCGCGGACGAGGTCTTGGGGGCGGCAGCGTAGCTCCCCCTCGACCTTGACTCGCGCGCCGGTGGCGCCGAAGCGAAACAACCCCGTCTCCCATGCTCCGCGGGTCAAAGACAGCTTCCAGACGTCGCGAAAGTGGTAGACCTCGCTCCCGAGGTAGAGCGACAGCAGGGTCAGCGGCGGCGTGACCAGGGGGCCACGGCGCAGGCGGAAAGAGATCAGCTCGAGGCCAGCTGTGGGCTCCTCGCGGAAGGCGTTGCAGTGACCCCAGGCCCAGGCGTGGGGGTGCTTGCGGCCCCAGAGGTGGGTCTGACAGCCCGGCTCCTCCTCAAGCTCGAAGGTGCGATCGCCGACGTGGATGGTGCCCGTGAAGTGGGTCAGGAGGTTGGGGGAGAGGACGCGCGTGTCCGCGAAATTACCGCGATAAGCCGAGTCCGGCAGGTGGTGGTGGGTGAAGGCAGAGGGGGGCAGCTCGAGATCCCAAGAGACCGGCGGGATCGTCGGATCCTCGTCCGAGCGAGCGTCCTCGTGGCGGCACCCCTTCGTGCAGAGGGAGCCCGACAGCCGCGTGTGAGAGAGCTGCGCCGGCCCGAGGCGCAGGCGGAAAGGCTCGGCGCGGTGCTCGAGCTCGTCGAGCGAGAAGCGACGATTGACGGCGAGGTTTCGGCGAGGATCCTCCGCGTCGAACATCGCGAACCAGAGCTGGCAGTAGGGTGTGTCGGGGGCGGCCTCGGGAGACTCGAGGGTGTAGCGGATCCAGAAGCCGGTCTGGCTCGGGCGGTGGTTGAAGGTCGCGTACCAGACCTCGTAGTGGCCTGCCTTGCGGCGATCCCAGACCATGCGGTTGTCGCGCTCTGTGCTCATCGGGACACCTCGTGGTGGCTGACGCGGCTTGGCATTGGGGCGTCGTGCGGCCATCATGATGCACCATGACGCCGCCGAACACACGCCGTCTGATGCGTCGCCGCCTCACCACGCTGGGCGTCGGGCTCTTCGCGCTCTGCGCGCTCGTCGCGCCACGCCTCTCCGGTGCCGAGTCCGCCGCGGCGGCCCGCAGCTGGCTGCGAAAGAGGCTCGCCGCGTTGCAGCAGGACCCACGCCTCGCCGGGGCCAAGCTCTCGGCGCTGGTGGTCGGGCCAGGGCGCTCTGCCAAGCCGATCTTCGCCGCCGACGCCCACCGTCCGGTCTCGGTCGCCTCCAACGCGAAGCTGCTCACCAGCGCCGCCTTGCTGGCGAGCCTCGGCGCCGACTATCGGTTCAAGACCGCGATCTACGGCGAACAGAAGGGCGCCGTGGTGGAGGGGGATCTCTGCCTCGAGGCCCGCGGCGATCCCTCGCTCACCGACGCGCACCTCTGGCGCATCGCGCGGGATCTCTACGCCGGCGGGCTGCGCCGCGTCAGCGGTGGGCTGAAGCTCGATCTCTCCTATTTCGACGGCAAGACCCTGCCGCCGCTCTTCGAGACCCGCCGCAGCGACGCCTACTATCGACCGGCCGTCGGCGCGCTGTCGATCAACGAGAACGTCGTCCGCGTCCGCGTGCAAGCCGGGGCGGCCCCCGGGGATCCCGCCCGGGTCTCGGTCGAGCCTCGGAGCCGCTACGTCCGCGTTCGCAGCGACGTGCGCACCGTGGCGGGCCGGCGCCGCAGCTGGATCGGTCTGCGGACCCGGGGCCGCGGTCTGCGCACGGAGGTGCGGGTGCGCGGCCGCGTGCGCGTGGGCTATCGCGGGCGCCCCTGGCGCAAGCGCATCGCCCATCCCGATCGCTTCGCCGCCGCGACGCTCCTCGGGCTGCTGGCGCGGCGGGGGATCAAGCTGGGGCAGACAACCGTGGGGCGTTGCAAGGCGCCGAAGAAGGCCCGCGCGCTCTACGTCCACGCCTCGCGCCCGCTGGGCGAGCTGGTGCGGCGGATGAACAAGGTCTCCAGCAACTTCATGGCCGAGCAGCTGCTGAAGGTCCTCGGAGCGGAGCGCTACGGAGCGCCGGGGAGCGCCGCCAAGGGGCTGAAGGCTGTCGCCGAACACCTGGCCACCATCGGCGTCCCTCGGGGCAGCTACACCTTGAAAAACGGCTCCGGGCTCTACGAGGCCTCCGCCATCTCGCCAGCGCAGATCGTCGCCGTGCTCCGCGCCGCCTACCATGACTTTCGCTATGGCCCCGATTACCTCGCCTCCCTCGCGATCAGCGGCGCCGACGGCACCCTGGCCCATCGCTTCGTCGGCTCCGGCGCCGAGCGCTACGTCCGAGCCAAGACCGGCACCCTGTCGAAGGTTATCGCGCTCTCGGGGGTCGCGGGGGCGAGCAAGCGGCGCAGGCTGCTCTTTGCGTTCGTGGTGACCGAGCTGCCGAAAGGGGCGATCCGCAAGGCGCGGGCGGTCGTCGACGAGATGGCGCGGGCGCTGGTGACCTACCTGGAGCGCTGAGATGGAGCTTTTTCGTCATCAGGCGCGGCGTGAGCAGCGGGGGCAGCCGCTCGCCGTGCGGCAGCGGCCGCGGCGCCTCGAGGAGTTCGTGGGGCAGCGCCATCTGCTCGGCGAGGGGAAGCTCCTCGAGCGGGCCCTGGCGGCCGGGGAGCTGCCTTCGCTGCTGCTGTGGGGGCCGCCGGGTACCGGCAAGACGACGCTGGCGAAGCTGCTGGCGAGCCAGGCGAAGGCGCGCTTCATCACCCTCAGCGCGGTGGGGTCGGGCGTGCGAGAGCTCCGCGAGTCGGTCGCCAAGGCGGCGGAAGACCGGGACGTCTACGGCCGGCGCACGGTGCTCTTCATCGACGAGATCCATCGCTACAACAAGGCCCAGCAGGACGCGCTGCTGCCCCACGTGGAGGATGGCACCGTGGTGCTGATCGGCGCCACGACGGAGAACCCGGCCTTCGAGGTCAACTCGGCGTTGCTCTCGCGGGTGCGGGTGCTGCGGCTCTTCGCGCTCGAGGCCGCCGACCTGCGCGTCTTGCTCGACCGGGCCCTCGAGCAAGACCAGCAGCTGCGCAAGCGGGAGGTCAGCGTCGGCGAGGAGCATCGCGCGGCGATCGCGGCGGCGGCGGGGGGCGACGCGCGGCGCGCGCTGACCACCCTCGAGGTCGCCGTGTCGCTGGCGGGGCAGGGCAGCGCCCTTTCGCGCGGCCACGTCGAGGAGGCGCTCCAGGGGCGCCAGCTCTCCTACGACAAGGGCGGCGACGAGCACTACGCGGTGGTCAGCGCCTTCATCAAGAGCATGCGTGGCTCCGATCCGGACGCGGCAGTCTACTACATGGCGCGGATGCTCGAGGCTGGTGAGGATCCTCGCTTTGTGCTGCGGCGGATGGTGATCTTCGCCTCGGAAGACGTGGGCAACGCCGACCCCCGCGCGCTGAGCGTGGCGGTGGCGGCGCTGCAAGCCTACGAGCTGGTGGGCCTACCTGAAGGCACCCTGGCGATGACTCAGGCCTGCACCTACCTAGCCTGCGCGCCGAAGTCCAACAGCGCGCTGACCACCTATGCCGCGGCGCGGGCGGCCGTGCAGCGGCGAGGATCGCTGCCCGTGCCGGCGAAGCTGAAAAACGCCGTGGCCGGTCTGGCCCGGGCCAACATCGAAAGGGAGGCTGGGGCGGCCTACCGCTACCCCCACGACTACGGCGACCACTTCGTCCCCGAGCACTACCTGCCGGCGGAGCTGCAGGGGCAGCGCTACTACGAGCCCTGCGAGAGCGGCGAAGAGGTCGCGATCGGCGCGCGGCTGGGGGAGCTGCGCCGGCGCGTCTCCGAGGCCGACGAGGGGGCGCAGCCGCCGAAGCGCCTCCGCAAGAGTCACCCCTAGAGCGCTGATCAGCTTACCGGACCGAGCTGCGCGAAGGATGCGGAATCACGGCGTAGGAGCGAGGAGGGCGCCTGCTGGTAGCAAGCAACCGA
>PDPC01000032.1 GCA_002747355.1 Pseudomonadota bacterium
TCGTCGGTTGCTTGCTACCAGCAGGCGCCCTTCTCGCTCCTACGCTGTGATTCCGCATCCTTAGCGCAGCTCGGTCCGGTAAGTTGATCAGCGCTCTAGGGATAGCGCCGGATCAGCTGCTGTGAGCTGACGGGGCCGGGAAAGATCTCGCGTAGATAGTGGTCGATTGGCCGGGAGACGTCGTGCTGCCGAGGGTAGCCGAAGGAGACCTCTTCGAAACGTACCCCGTGGCGATACTGCGTGCGTCGGATGTGCAGGTGGCCGTAGACCACAACCGCCGCCTCGAAGCGCAGGTGCCAGTCATCTGTGCGTGATGTGCCGCACCAGAGCGAAAAACGCGGAATCAGCGGCAGCACGGCCAGATCCTCGCGGAGCGGCCAATGGTTGATCAGCACCGTCGGCAGACCCTCACGTTCGTGCTCGAGGCGCCGCTCGGCGAGCTCACAGCGATGGGCGCACCAGGCCTCGCGGCTGTCATGGGGTGAGGGCAGCAGATAGCTCTCATCGGCGCAGACCACGCCGGACTGGGCGGCCCACTCAATCGCCTCTGCGGTGCTGAGCTCGCTTGGCCCGAAGCTATAATCGTAGAGCAGAAAGAGCGGCACCAGCTTATGGGGCCCGGGATCTCCCGGCCACACCACGTAGGGGTCCTCCGGCGTCAATACGCCGAGGCGACGGCAGATCTGGACCATCTTGCGGTACTTGGCCACGCCCACCAGCGCGTCGGCTTCGCGTCCGCGCCACAGCTCGTGGTTGCCCGGCACCCAGAGGACCTGGGCAAAGCGCTCGCGGAGCACGAGCAGCGCATCCTCGAGCTGATCAAGCTTCTCGGCGACATCACCGGCTACGATTAACCAGTCTTTACCGTAGTTACGCAGCTCAGGCAGGCGCTCGCGGTTGCGTCGGTAGCCGAGATGGAGGTCGCTGATCGCCCAGAGCCGCATGACGCCAGCATATACTGGAGAGGATTGGCGACGAACCAACAACTTGGAACCGCGCAGACGATTCACGAACATCATGCAAATGGCACCTCGCGCCGTACCACCCCTCATCCCGCTCGTGCTGAGCCTCGTCGTCAGCTCCGCCTCGGGCGCGCTGGCGTCCAAGGGAGTGAGCCACGGGCCGACCTCGTCACCAACGTCGAAGGACATCAAGAAAACCGAGCGCTACGAGTTGGGCGCCTTGCCCGCGTTCACCTTCACCTCCGACATCGGCTTTGGCTTCGGCTTGATCGGCTCGTTCGCGCGCTTTTCCCGCGGCTACAGGCCCTACCTCTGGCGCCTCGAGGTGCTCTGGTTGATGACCCTCAAGGGCAAGCCCGGCGACGGCGGCGTGGAGTCGCCCTACCACGACGACTACATCAAGCTCGACCTGCCCGGGCTGCTCGGCGGCCGCTTGCGGCTCAACCTCTTTGTCGGCTTTTCCCGCTACACCACCAGCGGCTACTACGGCTTTGGCAACGCCGCCCCCGTGGACAAGCCCGCCCGCGACGACAACCCGCGCTACCACATGGTCGATCGCATCTATCCTACGGCCGCAGCGCGGGCGCGAGTGTATCTCACCGAGCGGATCCAGCTGCTGCTTGGCACCTCATTCGTCTTCAACTGGATCAACCCCTACGAGGGCAGCCTCTTTAGCCGCGACCTCGAGAGCCGAGACCCCGCGGTGTGCCGGCTGCTCCGCGGCAAGGACCACTTCGGCGTCTTCGAGGCGACGGTCGGCTGGATCTGGGATAGCCGCGACCACGAGTACATGCCGAGCGACGGCAGCTTCCACGAGATCTCGTGGCGCGCCTCACCGGGCTGGGCCATCGGCACCGACCACGCCTATGGTGGCCTCAACCTGACGTTGCGCTTCTATCGCGCGATCGTGGGCCGCTACCTCATCGCGGCCGGGCGGGTGATGGCGGACGTGATCGTCGGCCAACCACCCTTCTACGAGCTCTCGCGCCATGGCGGGCTCTTTGCCTCCGACGCCCTCGGTGGCTCGCGCGCGATCCGCGGCGTCCCGCTTCAGCGCTACCACGGCAAGATCAAGCTCTTCGGCAACCTCGAGCTTCGCTCGCGTCTTCTGGGCTTTTCGCTCCTCGGCCAGCGTTTCCAGCTTGGCGCCACGGCGTTTCTCGACACAGGCCGCAGCTGGGCCGGTTTCTCCGGCACCTCACACCTCGATGGCGACGGGATCGGGCTGAAGCTCGGCGCTGGGGGCGGTCTGCGCCTGGCCTGGGGCGAGGCGTTTATGATCCGAGCCGACATCGCCTACTCACCGGACGCGGAGCCGATCGGGTGGTACCTGGACATCAACCATCTCTTCTAGACCAGGCGGGTGTGTTCGCTCGGCTTGACTTCTATCGAAGAGCCCCCCTACACGTTCGGGGCTGAGCCGGGTGCTGAGCTGCCGAGCCCATTTCGTTTCCGAAGACATGAGCCATACGGGTGGTACGGCGAACTCTCTGAGGCCTAGAGCGCTGATCCGCTTACCGGACGAGCTGCGCGAAGGATGCAAAATGACAGCGTAGGAGCGAGGAGGGCGCCTGCTGGTCGCACGCAACTGACGAGCGACAACCGCTGTGATGTCGCAGACCAGCGCGGCGACGGGAGGTCAGCGGGTCAGCGCTCTAGTTGGTGGTTTTTGGGGGAGTGCAGTTGGCGCCCTTGGCGCCCTGACCGCCGCCGGTGGCGCTGTTGACCTTGCAGACCCCGAGTCCCATCGCCCCGCAGTCGATCTCGAGCCACTCGCCGTCGAGGCAGGCCTCGAGCTTGTCGCCCTTGCAGCGGTTGACCTCGCCCAGCGTACAGCCTGTGCCCTTGGCTTTGCAGGCGCCGTTCACACATTGGGTCTCGCGGTAGGTTCGCTTGCTGCAGTCCTCGACGTGCTCGCGGAAGGCCACACAGCTGACCGCCTTATTGCCCTCGCAGCGCGGCTTGAACTCCTCGGTGCACTTGATCTCAGTTTCGCCCCTGCACTGGGGTTCGAGGTACCAGACCTTGCCGCAGAGCAGCCCCCGCGAGGCGCAGTCTTCGATCTCGATGGTGTTGCCACCGCAGGTCTGCTGCACACCATCGACGCATTTCGTCTCGAAGCCGGCGGCGCAGTCGCCCGCGACACAGACCGCGTCGCCCCCCACCCGCGTCCGGCAAGAGAGGTTCGCGTCGGCGCAGTTCAGCGTGTAAATGCGGTTGTCGAGCAGATCGCAGCTGACGGCGACATCACCCTCGCAGGTGCCGGCCGTGCTCTTGTCACAGGTCTGGCGCCGTCCGTAGCAGGCGGCGATACCGTCACAATCCGTCGCCTCGTTCACGCAGCGGAAGATCTTATCGTAGATCAAGGTCTGGCCGCGATCGACGTAGAGCTCGTAGTAGGCGCTCAAGCAGTCGCTGATCGAGGGGTATTGCTTGATCTTGCAGGCGCTGGCGCGCACGCAGGCATCGAGCAACTCCTTTGGAGCGAGGAGAGCGGGAGCGGGCGCGGCGTCGGCGCCCCCATCTTTGGCCACCGCCAGGTCGGGCGTCGTCGCGGCGCCGTCGTCGGAACAGGCCCCCAAGGCGAGCGAGCTCACCAGCGCGGCGAGCAGCGTCTGAGCAAGCGCGAAACGTTTCATGGTCCAATGATACGCTAAAACGTTGCGGTGGGTATCTGGATGTAACGAGGGGGTTCACAACTGGTCCGGGTCGGCTAGAACGACGTGAGTCCCTGCGCTACATTGCGCCGCGTCAGCGAGCCGCGACCGAAAGCAAAGAAAGACAGCATGATGAGCGACACCTCCCTGCCCAAGACCTATGAGCCTGCCGCTGTTGAGAGCGCGATCTACGCCAAATGGTTGGAGGCCAAGGCCTTTCATGCCACCCCCGACGACCGCCCGCGCGACCGGCGCTACGTGATCATGATGCCGCTGCCCAACGTCACGGGGGCGCTGCATATGGGTCACGCGATGGACAACGTGATGCAGGATCTACTCACGCGCTGGCATCGGATGATGGGCGACAACGCGCTGTGGATGCCCGGCACGGACCACGCTGGCATCGCCACCCAGGCCGTGGTCGAGAAGCGCCTCAAGGAGCTGGAGGGCAAGACCCGCCATGACGTGGGCCGCGAAGGGCTCGTCGAGCGGATCTGGCAGTGGAAGGACCAATACCAGGCGCGGATTATCGCCCAGCAGCAGCGGATGGGCTGCAGCTGCGATTGGGATCGGCAGCGCTTCACCATGGACGCCGTCTGCGCGCGGGCCGTACGTCAGACCTTCTTTCGGATGTTTGACGAGGGGCTGATCTTCCGCGGCAAGCGGCTGGTCAACTGGGACGTCTTTCTGCAGACCTCGGTCTCCGACGACGAGGTCTACCACGAGCCTGTGAAGGGGCACTTCTGGCACCTGCGCTACCCCGTGATCAACCCGCAGCCCGGCGAGCCGACCCACGTCGAGGTGGCGACGACGCGTCCTGAGACGATGCTCGGCGATACGGCGGTGGCCGTGCATCCAGATCCGGAGCGCGCCCTCGAGGCCAAGATCGCCGAGGCCAAGGCCAAGCTCGAGGCCGCCAACGACAAGGAGCGCCGGGCCGCCGAGGAGGCGCTCGCGGCGATCGAGCAGCGCAAGACCGACAAGCTCGCTGAGCTGAAGACGCTCTGCGAGATGGCCAAGGCCGGCCGCTGTGTGCGGTTGCCGCTGATGGGGCGGCCGATCCCGCTGGTCACCGACGAGTGGGCCAAGCCCGAGCTCGGCTCTGGGTGCGTGAAGATCACGCCAGCGCACGATTCCAACGACTACAACGTCTGGATGCGCCACCAAGATGAGATCGACCGGATCAACATCCTCGCCCCAGACGGCACGATCAACGACAACGGCGGCGTCTACAGCGGCCTCGATCGCTACAGCGCGCGCGACAAGATCGTCGCCGATCTCGACGCCGAGGGGCTGCTCGCCGCGGTAGAAGACCGAGAGGTCGAGATTGGTCACAGCGATCGCAGCAAGACGCCGGTGGAGCCCTACCTCTCGGACCAGTGGTTCGTGCACATGGGCGACGTCGAGGGAGGCGTGACCATGGGGCGTGGGACGGCCAAGGCCTTCGCGTCGCCGGGGTTGGTCCAGGCCGCGATGGACGCTGTGCAAGACGGTCGGGTGACGATCCACCCCGAGCGCTACAAAAAGACCTACCTCGACTGGCTCGCCGAGAAGCGCGACTGGCCGATCTCGCGCCAGCTCTGGTGGGGCCATCGGATCCCGGTCTGGTCCAAGCGCGCGGCGTTCTCCGAGCTCGACCTCGGCGAGCTGGCGCCCTTTTTCACCGACCTAGGCACAGACAAGATCGCCGTGCGCTTGCAGCGTCTCGATCTGCAGCAGAGCATCCGCCTCGCCTCCGGCGAGCTTGGCGTCGACCTGCCAGCGGCAGATGAGCGCTGCGCGATCGATATCTGCCTGCTCGACGATGACGAGGTGCTGGTGCAGGCCCTCGAGGCGAAGGGCTACGAGCGCGACCCGGACGTACTCGACACGTGGTTTTCGTCGGCGCTCTGGCCGCACTCGACGCTCGGCTGGCCCGATCCGGCCTCGGCGCCGATTGGCGCGGAGCAGGCGTCGCTTGCCGTCGTAGATGGAGCCCCTGACGCTCTCGACTTCTACTACCCGGGATCGTGTCTGGTCACCGGCCGCGACATCATCACCCTCTGGGTCGCCCGGATGGTGCTCGCTGGGCTCTACAACCTCGGCGACGTGCCGTTTCGTGACGTGTTCATCCACGCCAACATCCTCGACGGCAAGGGGGAGCGGATGAGCAAGTCCAAGGGCAACGGCATCGACCCTGTGGACATCATCGAGCAATACGGCACCGACGCGATGCGCTACGTGCTCTGCGAGATGCAGACCGGTACCCAGGACATCCGCCTGCCGGTGATCGCGAACTGCCCGAGCTGCGGCGCCGAGAATGATCTGGCCAAGGCGAAGGCTGCCGAACGATCGGTCTTCATTCGCGTCTGCGGCAGGTGTAAGGGCGAGTTTGACGTACTGGGTACGATGCCCAACGTGCCGGCAGCGAAGCTGGTCTCGAAGCGCTTTGAGGTCGGCCGAGGCTTTTGCACGAAGCTCTGGAACTCGGCGCGCTTTGCCTTCCTGAACCTCGAGGGCGGCGCGATCGCCGAGAGCGTGAGCCCTGAGCAGCTCGCTCTCGAGGACCGGTGGGTCCTCGATGGCCTCAACGAGGCGGTCGCGGCGGTGCAACGAGCCCTCGAGGACTACAACCCAGCCAACGCGATCGGCGCCGTACGCGACTTCTTCTGGAACGCGCTCTGCGACTGGTACCTCGAGCTGATCAAGCCGCGACTCTCAGCCGAGAGCGAAGGGGGGGCCGACAGTCCGAGCGCGCAGGTGGCCCGGCGGGTGCTGGCCTACTGCCTCGACCAGGTGCTGCGGCTTCTGCAGCCCTTCGTGCCCTTTATCACCGAACACCTCTGGCAGAAGCTCGACGAGCTCGTCCCCGAGCGTTCGCTGGGTGAGTGGGCGCAGCTCGAGCGCAGCGAGCTGCTGGTCAGCGCCGCCTGGCCGCGGTCGCGCGAGGCGCTCTCCAACGCTGCCCTGCGCGAGATCTTCGCCGAGCTGCAGGCTCAGACCCGCGCCGTGCGCGACGTGCGGGCCTCGGCGGGCGTCTCGCCGCGCCAGCACCTCGAGGTCACGACCAAGGTGCCCGCCGCGCGCGTCGAGGCCTTGACTGCCCACAAGCACGTGGTCGACGCGATGGCCAACTGCGCGGTGACCGTGGTGGACGCGGCGACGCGGCGTGAGGGTGACGCGGTGAAGGTTGCAGGCGAGCTCGAGATCTTCGTCCACGGCGTGATCGACGACGCGGCGGAGCGCAAGCGGCTCGAGGGCGAGAAGAAGAAGGCGCAAAAAGAGCTGACCGTCTGCGAAAAGAAGCTCGGCAACCCGAAGTTCGTCGACCGCGCGCCGGCCGAGGTGGTCGCTGAACAGCGAGAGCGCGCCGAGCGCTACCGCGCCGAGCTCGAGGCGATAGAGCGCGCGCTGAGCCAGCTGGGCTGAAAAGGGAGGCGAGACGATGCGAGATCTCAGCATCGGCACGATCGCGCTGAGTGTCGCCATCGTGCTCTCGACGACGCCGACGCAGGCAGAGGCGCGTGACAGCGATCAGCAGCTGCGGACGCGGCTTGTCGCTGCGGCTCCTGCGGTGACGAAGCAGGCTGGGGCCAAGCGCGAGGCCAAGGTGACCAAACCCGCGCCCGCGAAGTCCACGCCCGCGCCCCCCACGCCCGCAAAGCCCACGCCCACGCCGCCCACGAAGCCCGTGGTCGCCTCAGCAAAGGGCGACAAGGATCGGATCAACGATCCCATCCCTACGCTCGACGCCGAGGCGCCGCGAGGTAGGGCGCTGAAGACGATCGAGCTGCCGAAAGACACCGCGCCGCCGTTTTACGAGCGCGGCTGGTTCTGGCCCGTCGTCGGCGGCATCGCCGCGGCGATCATCGTCGCGATCGTGGTCGCCGAGAGCGTCGGTGGCGACGATCGGATGCCCCTCCCCTCGACCGCTCGCTGATGGAGGCGATCGCGCGAAGCGAAGGTCCTCGACGCGGAAGCTGGCAGATCTTGGGTGTTGAACTCGATTCGCGATCGCGACACGAGCTGGGCGCGGCAGGTCGATCACCTCACCCCTGATACGCTCCTAATTGAGCGCTGTGGAGATCGCTCGTTTCAGGGCCTCGGATCCACACGGCTTGGGCAAGAAACCGCAGGCACCAGCGTCTATCAGGGTAGCGACACGAGTGTCGACACAGCCCGAAAAGAGGAGCACCCTCGCAGCGGGATCATACTTCCGCAGCTCTGAGAAGGTCGCGTACCCGTCGAGCACCGGCATGGCGACGTCAAGCAAGACCAGCTCGATTTCGGGGTGGTGAGCGCTGTAGCGTCTGAGCGCTTCACGGCCGTTGGTGGCGACGAGCACGTCGTAGCCGATCTCGCGCAGCAGCCGCGCGTAGGCGCGTAAGACATGAGGATCATCGTCGACCAGCAACAGCTTCGACGTGAATGAGTGTCGCTCAGGCTCTCTGGATGGCGTCGGCGTGCTCGCTGGTTTGTTGTCGGGTGTGGCAGCCGGCAGCAGGATCGTGAAGGTTGTCCCAACACCCGGTTCGCTGCGCACTTGGATACGTCCTCCGTTCTCGCGCACCAACGTTTGCACTATCGAGAGACCGAGGCCCGTGCCCCGCTCGGCTCCCTTGGTGGTGAAGAACGGTTCAAAGACGCGGCTGCTGGTGTGTGCATCCATTCCCTCGCCCTGGTCTTCGATATCGATACGGACGTAGCGACCCGGGCTCAGAAAGAGGTTGCTCGATGTGGGGGCCTCCAAGAGTTGAGTGTCGGCGTGAACGCGGACCTTGCCCCCGGTGGGCATCGCGTCGCGCGCGTTGACCAGCAGGTTCATCACGACCTGTTTGAGCTGAACCGGATGCGCTCGTACGAGGAGACCCGCGTCGATGGAGACGTTGAACTCATAGGTTGGACCAAACGTGCGGCGACAGAGCGTCGCGACTCGGTCCAGCAGCCGAGTGCAGTCGATCTGAGGGGCCTGGGAGTTGCTGCCCTTGGACTGAGCGAGTCGAAGGAGTTGGGCGACGAGTTCTTTGGAGCGATTGGTCGCGTCTCGCATATCGGCGAGGCACTCGTCGAGCAAGGACGAGGCAACGGTCCCGATCCGTTGGTGTTGCTGCAGCAGGTCGATGGTGCTCACCAGGACAGATAGTAAGTTATTGAAATCATGAGCGATTCCAGCGGCTTCCGTGCCTGACGACTCCGCGCGTCGGAACTGGGCGATCTGCTCTTCGAGCTGGTCATAACAGCCGAACATGAAGAGGGTGTTGCCGCCGATCTGCAGTCGATCGCCATGCTCGATCCGATCGCCGATGACCGGCGTGCCGTTGATGCAGATGCCGTTTCTACTGCCAAGATCCTCGACGTTCCAATGCCCTCGAGCGTCGACATAGAGGCGGGCATGCTCTCGAGAGACATCGAGCTTGTCGAGGCGCACCTCTGCCGCTGGTGAGCGACCAATGATGGCTTGGCGTCCGGCAATCGGGTGCTTTCGGCCGGCATAGGCGCCAGCCAGCTCCACGAGGCAAGGGCCGTGTTGGCCTTGGTTGGTTTTGTGGGGGACCGACTTCGTCTCCGTCGAATGTGAACTCACCGATCAAACCCGCGACCAGGGAGTGTTTGCCTGGCGAGTCGGCTCCATGGCCGTTGGTGGTCAGGCCGCCGACCGATGGTAGCCGACTGACGTTAGCCGTACCACACTGGCGAAGGTCGCGCTAATCGGCTGGACGATTGCTATTCATGCACGAGACGATTGCGACCTGCATCAGATGTGATGCATGATTCACCTGAGCAAGACAGCACTGAAATCCACCACGCACACTCTTGAGTAACCGTTGACACACCAATACATTGGCCCATTCTGGTATTCGATGCTCACAGCCCATATGGCCCGACGATGACCCGGCCAGAAGCGTCAGCACCCGCATCCGATGATCCGCTCAGGTCTAGCGTTTCATTCTTACGAGAGCTCTTCGCCGACAGCACCATGGCGGCCTTTGTCGTCGACCAGCAGCGGACGGTCGTCCTCTGTAACGACGCCTGCGCTCAGCTCGTTGGTCTGACACAAGACGAGATCGAGCAGACGTCCATCTGGGATGTTTTCGCCCGTGGAGAGGAACAGGGGACGATCGGCGAGACGATGGTCGCGCTGCTGACGGAAGGCTGCAGCGATGGTGGTATCTCCGTTCGCTTCGAGAACCACGCCGACGAGTGGGTAGACGCCACGTTGGATAGCTTGCCGCTGCGCGATAGCGCGGGTGTGGTGGCCGCTGGTCTTGGGTTGATGCAAGACCGGCGCTCCGACAAGGAGATCCAGACGGGTGTTCGTGATGGGGCAAACACGTTAGGTTCGGTGGTCGTCGAGGCGACCGAGATCGCCGCGGATCTGGGGCGTCGAACGGGGTTGATCCTCGAGCGGACGACGAGCATGGCCGGCGCCGCCGAGGAGCTGTCGGCGACGATGGATGGCATGGCGCGTGGAGCTCAGAGCTCGCAGGTCAGCATCTCGAACGTCGCCGCGGCCACGGAGTCGATGGCGGTCGGGATCGGGGCCTTGGCAGAGAGCGCGCAGCGCGCCGGGGCGAGCGCCGCCGACGCCGTTCAGGATGTCGGCGAGGCTTCTCGACAGGTCAGCGCCCTCGACACGGCGGCGGCGGAGATTGGTCAGGTGATCGAGACCATCGTCGAGGTTGCCGATCAGACCAAGCTGTTGGCATTGAACGCCACCATCGAGGCTGCGCGGGCCGGCGAAGCAGGTAAGGGGTTCGCCGTCGTGGCTCGGGAGGTCAAAGACCTCGCCAAAGAGACCAGCGATGCCACGGGCGACATCAGAAGGTGGGTCACGGCGATTCAGCGCTCGTCGGAGGCCACGATCGCAGGGATCTCAAAGGTCGCGGGGGTGATCAATGAGGTCAACACCTTCGTGACCGCTGTCGCCGAGGCCGCGCAGGAGCAGATGTCCATGGCGCGGGAGGTCGCGGCTAACATTGACGGCGCTGCGAAGAGCATGGTGGAGATGGCCAAAGGCGTATCTGAGGCTGCGGCGGTCTCGGAAGATGTCGCCAAGTCAGTCAACGAAGCGGCCGAGGCCGTGGTGGAGATCAACCAGCTCACGAGTCGGCTGCAGGGGGATGTGGGGCGACTAGAGAGCGCTGGCGATGAGCTCTTGGCCGCGATCGCTCAATTCGGTCTCGCTGCCGAGGTCGAGATCTGGTGAGCGCTTGTTAGGAGCACCCCCCACAACTTCCTCCCGTCGCCGGGCACCGCACTGCCGGCCGCTATCGAGGCCTCAGAACGCTCGCCGTACCACCCATATGGCTCCTGTTTTCGGCTACGAAATCGGCTCGGCAGCTCAGCACCCGGCTGGCTCGGTCCCGAATGTGTGGCGGTGCTCTTAACGGCACTCTAGAGCGCTGACCAACTTACCTCCCGTCGCTGCGCTGGTCTGCGAAATCACGGCGGTTGTTGCTCGTCGGTTGCTTGCTACCAGCAGGCGCCCTCC
>PDPC01000033.1 GCA_002747355.1 Pseudomonadota bacterium
GAGCGCAAGCTTCTTCATCGCGACCTCCTCGACCGCCGTATGATAGTGCGCGAACGGAGCAGATGGCGTGAATCCGATCACAGCGGGCCCGACGAGCAACGAAGCCAGCAGAGTCCAAGACAAAAGCGATCGTTCCCTTTTTTCTGGGGAGCTGTTCTTAGCCGGCAGGCTAAGCGCACCCCTACAGATTCGGGACCGAGCCAGGTGCTGAGCTGCGTCGGAGCTGAGCGAGGAGGACGCCTGCTGGTGGCACGCAACCGACGAGCGACAACCGCTGTGATTTCGTATCCTTCGCGGCAGACGGGAGGGACGTTGGTCCGCGCTCTAGGACTCCCAGAGGGTGGCGACGAACTCCGGGTGGGGCTGCGGGATCAGCTCGCTGGCGAGGAGCATCCCGTCGTGGATAATCGAGCGTCCGGCCTCCAGGCTGGCCTCGAGCTGGTGCTGCGCCCCGGAGAGCACATAGAAGGCCTTGCCACCGAGCCCTCGCGCTAGGCGCATCCGAATGAGCTGCACCTCGGCCATCTTCAGCGCCCGATCGGCCGAGAGCAGCGCCGACGCGACGGAGAAGGTCTCGACGATCGCCAGCGCCTCGACCTCGCGCGGCTCGAGCTTGCCCTCGAGCGCGGTGTAGAGCTGGGCGTCAGCCTGGGGCAGATAGAGCTCATCGATCAGCGCCGGCCCCGCCAGCGCCTTGCCCTCGTCGAAGGACTGGCGCACCTCTTCTTCACCGCCGCCGAAGAGCACGAGAAACTTCCCGGGGGTGACCGCCTCGGCCCGCCAGAGCGCGATCGCCGCGCGCTTCACGGTCGCGTCGCCCACGACCATGCCACGGGCGATGCTCCCAAGCTCCAGCAGCGCCAGCGCTGGGGTCGGGTCTCGTCGGGCTGTCGTCTCAGCGATCATCGTCGCGCGGACCTCAGACGATCTCGGTTAACGGGTTACTAGACGATGCGGAAGTAGCCCTGCAGCGCGCAGCGCCGCGAGCGGACGAAGTGCTCGACGCAGGTCAGGCCTTCGCCCGTGGGATGGGCGATGGTCCAGGAGGTGAACCCTTCGCCCTCCGAGCCCAGCCCCGTCACGTGGGGGCCGTTCTTAACGAAGATACAGGTGTCCATCTCCCGGGCCATTCGATGCATCACGTCGATGTTCCGCGAATAGACGCTCGAGGTGTGGCCGCGCCCGTTCTCGGCGCGCTTGGCCTCCGCGATCGCCTCATCGACGTCTTTGACCTTCACCAGCGGCAAGATCGGCATCAGCTGCTCGGTGTGAACCAGCGGGTGGTCGTTGTCGACGACGGCGAAGGCCAGGCGCACGTCGTCGCCGACCTTCAGGCCGATGCTATCAACGATCGTCGAGACGTTCTTGCCGACGAAGTCCTTGGCCGCGTGGCCGTCGTGGATGATGTGCTTGGTCAGCCGCGACATCTGCGACGAAGACAGCTCGTAGCAGCCAACGCCCTTCAGCTCGCGGCGCAGCTGGTCGAAGATCCCCGCACAGGCGAAGACCTCCTTTTCGTCGCAGCAGATCACGTTGTTGTCGAAAGACGCCCCACGGAGGATGCCTTGCGCAGCGCGGCGCAGGTCGGCGGTCTCGTCGACCACCACCGGTGGGTTGCCGGGGCCTGCAGCGATCACCTTCTTCGAGGTGCGCATCGCGGCGCCGACCACCGCCGGACCACCCGTGACGACCAGCAGGCGCACGCCCTCATGGTTCATCATCTCGTTGGCCGAGGCGATCGAGGGCTCAGCGATGGTGGTCAGCAGGTTCGGCGGCCCGCCCGCTCCGACGATCGCCTCGTTGAGCAGGTGGATATGCCAGGCGCTGACCCCGCGCGCCGACGGGTGTACGTTGAAGACGGCGCCGTTGCCCGCCGCGGCGAAGCCGATGCCATTGTTGATGATCGTCTCGGTGGGATTGGTCGTCGGCGTGATCGAGCCGATCACACCATAGGGAGCCCACTCGATCAGCGTCAGGCCGTGGTCGCCGGTAAACGCCTCCGGCTTGAGACGCTCCACCCCAGGGGTGCGGCTCGCGGCGAGGGTGTTCTTTTTGATCTTGTCGTCGACGCGGCCGAGGCCCGTCTCGACATGAGCGTACTCGGAGAGCTCGCGAACGTGGCGCAGCGTTACATCCCGCATCGCCTGCACCACGCGCTCCCGCAGAGAGAGCGGCTGATGGCCGTAGGCCTCGTAGGCCCGACGCGCCGCGGCGACGGCGGCGTCGATCGAGGGAAAGACCCCCATCGAGCCCCGTGGGAAGCCCTTGACCGAGGGCGCGGCGCCGGGTTGGCGATGCACCGCCGGGGCAGCCGCGGTTGTCGACGGGGCCAAGCTCGAAGCGTCGCCCTCGATGCCCAAACGCGACACCACCCGGCTGACGATCTGCTGGATTCTCTTCTCGTCGAGGTCCATCGTTCTCTCCGGCCACACTCGAGACAAGGAGCTGAGCCGTCGCGCGCCCTCGGCGCGCAGCCAGCTCAGCCGTCCTTGCGGTAGCGATGCTCTCCGCCGACCTCGACGAGGTCGACGATGGCCATGATCGTCGCGTCCACCGGGCGATCCTTCGTCACCATCGTCTGGCGGGCGCTGCTGCCCGAACAGTAGAGCACGACCTCGCCGACGCCCGCGCCCACCGCGTCGACCGCGACCACCGGCGCCCCGTCACGTGGGGTACCGTCGAAATCGCAGCCCTTGACGAGCAAGAACGTCATGCCCTCGAGCACGTCTTCTTTGCGGTTGGCCACCACGGTGCCAACGACCTTGCCAAGCAGCATGGTCCACCTTCCTTCGGCCGCCAGACGCGGCAGATCGGCGTCGCCCTTCGAGCGAGCGTCCGTGGGCGGCCAACCTCGCGCCGGCCGCCCGCGGGGTCGGATCGGCGCGAGCTACTCGGTGGCGCCATCAACGCGTCGACCCAGCGGCAACACCAGGTCGACGTTGACGTGCGGGCGCGGGATCACATGGACCGAGACGAGCTCGCCAACACGCTCGGCGGCGCGCTGACCCGCCTCCGTGGCGGCCTTCACCGCCGCGACGTCGCCACGGACGATCGCCGTGACGTAGCCGCCGCCGATCTTCTCATAGCGGACCAGCTCGACCTTCGCCGCCTTGACCATCGCGTCTGCGGCCTCGACCATGCCGACAAAGCCTCGGGTTTCGATCATGCCAAGCGCGTCAGCCATTTGGGTTCCTCCTGGGGTGCTCGATCAAGGGGCGCGCCCGCCACCTGGCGGTCTAGCCCCGACAAAAAGGCCCGAAAAAAAGAGCCAAACGAAAAGGGGTCTGCCTCTAGCGATCGACAAACGCAGGGGGCGTATGCCCGGTGATGCTCTCGATCGCCGAGGTGGCAGCCTCTGCGGCTGCGTCGATCTCGGCCTCGGGGCCTGACATCCAGAGTCGCCCGAAGGCGCCAAAGGGTCGGAGGTTGACCAGAAACACGCGGGCCGCCTTCTCCGCCTCGTTGGCGGCGAAGGTCACGTAGCCCGCGGGCTCGGTCTCGAGGATGAACAGCGACTGCCCCGGCAGGATCATCATCCCCGCCGAGTTGCGGTTGATGATCTGCGCCTGGTAGGGCTCCACGCTGCGGATGATCTGGTTGGTCGCCACCTTCGGCTTGAGCCGCTCTTCCTCGGCGAGGCCGAGGAAGTCGAGGATCGAGCGCCCGGCAGAGAGCACCTCGCCCTTATCCTCGTGGTGCACCTCGAGCAAGCCGTAGGCGCGCTCGACCACCTGCACCGCTGGAGCGACGGAGGTCGCCTTCAGCGCCACATCGGTGACGCGGTTGATCGCGATGCCAGGGGCGATCTCGACATAGAGCGCCGCCACCTCGGGTACGGGTAAGAAACCTCGAGCGGTCTTGCCGACAAAGCTCGCCAGCTGCGGTTGGAGGCTGTCCAGGAACGTGTAGGTACGGAGTTGAATCGCCATCGAAAGTCGCCTCTCCACTGGCTCCTCCCGTGCTGTGCGCGTGGTTGCAAGTGCTCAAAAGAACGAGAGGAAACTCGATCGAGCTTCTAACACGGAGCTGCGAGTCAACACAACCGCTATCGCGCCTCCAGACAAGCCTCCAGACAAAGACTGCCCGTGAAGGGTGTGACGTAGATCAACAAATGGGATGATTCGCGCAAGCTTCGTGTATCACCGTGTACTATCGCGTCGTCTAGACTGCCTCAGATCGAGGTAACGCGCGGCGAAGACGACCCGCGGCACCGCACGCTCATGAGGCCCGGAGGAGGTTAGCGATGAAGAAGGCTCTGTGGATCCCTGCTGCCATGCTGATGGCGCTCACCGTGGGCAGCGGTGAGGCGCGCGCGCAATACGCGGTCGGCCACCACACCTGGGGTGTCGGCACCTCGCTGGGTGTGGGCTACCAGAAGATGGATCTCCAGTTCGCGCGGATCGACGTCGACGGTGCCCTCCCCCAGAACATGACCTTGCTCTTGCCGACCCTCGAGCTGAAGTACTTCCTCTCGGATAAGCTCTCCGTCGACCTTTCAATGCCCATCGTCAACGTCGCGCTCTCCAACGCGCTACGCGACTATTTCTTCGTCACCGGTGAGGCCTTCCTCAACTTCCACGCCTCGGCGCCAAGCTCGATGGAGCTCTTCGTCGCGCCTGGCATTGGCTTCTCCTATGCAAGAGACAGCTATGAAGAGGCCGGTAAGGACATCGTTGAAGAAGCCTGGGCCTTCCACGTGCCCGTCCGGATCGGCGTCGAGTTCAACAACGCCCGGCGCAACTTCAGCTGGATCGTCGCCGTCCGCCCCTTCTTCAACCTCGTTCATGGGCATCGGGGCGACATCAACCCCGGCGGCGGCGTGATGCTCGAGCTCTCCTTCATGGCCTACGGCGTCAACTACCGCCAAGACCGCTACTGATGCGTGTTTTTTGCGGCTGTGCTAAGAGCCTCAGCCGCGATGCTTCGATCCTCGCTTAAGAGCACCCCTACAAATGCCTCCCGTCGCCGGGCACCGCACGGCCGGCCGCTTTCTAGGCCTCAGAGAGCTCGCCGTATCGCCCGTATGGCTCGTGTCTTCGGCGACGAAAGCGGCGCAGCAGCTCAGCACCCGGCTCGGTGCCGAGTCTGTCAGGGTGCTCTGAAGGCTCCCCATAAGAACGTCAACGATCGCAGGTCCCGGACTCCGCTGGCCTCGTTGCTCGTCAATCGGACTTCACCGGCACAGATCGTCACCGCGCTCTGCCTGGTCCTCGCGCTCTCTTCGGGGTGCGACGACGATGGCCTGGCGAAGGCCCCCGTCCCGACGATTCGCTGGACCTTGCCCGAGCGCGGCGCCAAAGAGCCCGGCGGACTGCGACGGGGTCTGCGCGTGCCACCCGAGCTCGGCAGGCGACCGCGCTTCTCTCGCCGCCCCAAAGCCCCAGGGCTGCGCTGCGTCCCCGACGGGATCCTCGGCGAGTGGCGCGCCGTAAAAGGGCTGCGCTGGCATGAGGCCAAACCGATCACCGGCGCGAAGAACTACAGCGGGGCCCAAGACCAGTCGGCGAAGATCGCCCTGGTGAGCTACGGCGGCGGGATCAGCCTGGTCATCACCGCGACCGATGACGTACACCTCCCCGCCAAAGCCGCCGGCGCCTTCGGCTACGCCGACGCGGTCGAGCTCGAGCTCTGGCCTCTGCCGCCCAAGGGTGATCCCCCACCGACGGTCGGCTTGCGCCTCTGGCTGGGCAGCTACAAGCAGCTAGCTCGCTTCGATCGCCCCAAGGAGAGCTGGCGCGACAACGCCGCCCAGGCATTCGGCGGCGAGATCGCCGGTGGCTGGCAGATCGAGGCGCGGCTCTCCCTCGGCCTGCTGACGCCGCTGCCGGCCCCGAAGGTGGAGCGGCTGCGCTTTCGGATGACCGTCCATGACCGCGACAGCAAGAACGACCGCGCGCGACCGACGCTGCGCGCTGAAGGCACGATCAGGCTCGACCCCACACTCGACGTCCCCGAGGCCGTGCAGCGTCGCGGCTCCGTGCGGCTCTGCATGGCCGATCTGCCCGATCGCGCGCTCTGGGGCTTTCGCCGCGGCTGGCGCTGCAGCATCCCCTACCGCCGTCATCGTCAGCCCGAGAGCGACACCGAGCCCACGTCGGGGCCGCGCTTCAGCCACGCTCGGCTGCCCAAGCCGCCGATGATGCGCTTCTTGCGCGAGCGGCTGCTGCTGCTGAACTACCCGGAGCTGCGTCGCGGCGTGGCCGGGCTGATCGACATGGACAAGGACCTGGTCTCGATGCTGCGGTTGGGGATCGTCGGCGCGCAAGACCCGGGCAACCCGCGGACGCGCACCTCGGACGCCGAGCCGCTGCGTCTCCCCGATGGCACCTGGGCCGTGGCTGTGACCCACGCCTACCCGCTGCGTGACGCCGAGCAGCGCAAGGGCGCAGAGGTGCCAACCTTCGGGATGCGCTGCGCGGGTGGCCATCGCGTCTACCTCTCGATCATCGCGCTGCGTGGGGCACCTCATGTCACGCCCCACCAGCACGTGCCCAAGCCCGATCCGCCGCCGCAGCTGGCCGAGGCCCTGCGCGTGCTGCTCGAGGACTGCGAGCGCTCGCGGGCGTATGACTGGTCGATCAGCCGCGACCGCAAACGCGTAACACTGCGCGACAGCATCTTCCCGCAGCGCACGCCACGGATCTGGCGCTACGACAAGGCGAGCGGCACCTATCGCCTCGATGAGGGCGAGACCCAGCGATGAGTGAGGGCTGGACAGTGCTGCGGGTGCTCGAGTGGACTGCCGAGCGCTTCGCCAAGGAGGGCTTCCCATCGGCGCGCCTCGACGCCGAGGTGTTGCTGGCCGAGACGCTGGGCGTCGAGCGGATCCGGCTCTATGTCGACTACGCCAAGCCCCTCGCCCAGGCCGAGCTCGACGCCTACCGCGCGCTCGTGCGGCGCAGGCTGAGGGCGGAGCCGGTGGCCTATTTGGTGGGGCGCCGCGAGTTCTGGTCGCTCGAGCTCACGGTGGCGCCCGGCGTGCTGGTCCCGCGCCCCGAGACGGAGCTGCTCGTCGATCTCGGCGCGGGCTGGATCGCGCGTCATGACGAGCTCCCCCGACCGCGGGTGATCGACGTGGGCACTGGCAGCGGCGCGGTGGCCCTGGCCCTGCAGGTAGAGTGCCCCCAGGCCGAGGTGCTCGCGATCGAGCTCGATGGCGCCGCGGCGACCATCGCCCGCGAGAACATCCGCCGAGGCGGTGACCAGGTACGGCTGCTGCGCGGTGATCTGCTCTCTGCGGTGGCGACCGAGAGCGTCGACCTCGTGCTCTCGAACCCGCCCTATATCACCAGCGCCGAGTTTCATGAGCTGCCCAAGGACGTGCGCGCCTTCGAGCCGCTCCGGGCCCTCGACGGCGGCGACGACGGCCTGGACGTGATCCGACGCCTGGTCGCGCAGGCGCGACGCTGCCTGCGACCTGACGGCGGGCTGCTCTTCGAGATCGGCTATCGGCAAGGCGAGGCGGCGGCAGCGCTCTGCGAGGACGCAGGCCTCGAACAGGTCAGCGTGTACAAGGATCTCGCCGGCCTCGATCGGGTGGTCTCTGCGACCCGGCGCTGATGGTGGCTCGTGCTAAAGCGCTGATCAGCTTACCGGACCGAGCTGCGCGAAGGATGCGGCATCACGGCGTAGGAGCGAGAAGGGCGCCTGCTGGTCGCACGCAACCGACGAGCGACAACCGCTGTGATGTCGAAGACCAGCGCGGCGACGGGAGGTCAGTTGGTCAGCGCTCTAGCGCTTGAAGAAGGCCAGCATCACGTGCTTGGCCACGGTCGGGTTTTCGCGCAGACGACGCATCGAGTAGGCGTACCAATCAGCGCCGTAGGGCACGTAGACGCGGAGTCGATGGCGGGCGGCGATCAGCCGACGGCGCAGCGACGGCAGCACCCCGAGCAGCATCTGGAACTCGTAGCCTTCGCGCGGCAGCGTCAGCCGCTCGAGCGACTGCAGCGCGGCCTCGATCAGCACCTCGTCGTGGGTCGCCAAGCCGACGTAGGCGCCCCCCTCGAGCAGCAGGTTCATGCACTCGACGTAGGCCTGGCGCACATCGCTCGGGTGCTGGTGAGCGATCTCGGCAGGCTCGCGGTAGATGCCCTTGCAAAGCCTCACGTTGGGCGAGAGCGGTAGCAGCTCGCGAATATCTTGCGGCGTGCGGTGGAGCATCGCCTGTAGCACCACGCCAACGTTCTCGTAGCGCTCCCGCAGCTTGCGGTAGATCCCCAGCGTGGCGTCGGTGCAGGTGTGGTCCTCCATATCCATCCGAACGAAGCTGCCGACCTGCGCGGCGACATCGACAATCCGCGCGAGCTGCTCGGTGCAGCGCTCCTCGTCGGCGTGGAGGCCGAGGGCCGTGAGCTTGACCGAGACGTTGCTGTCAAGACCTTCGTCGCGGATCGTCTGCAGCGCCTCACAGTACTCGTCGACGGTGACGGCCGCCTGCGCGTCGTCGGTGACCTCCTCGCCAAGGACGTCGAGGGTCGCCATTGTTGACTCGCCGTTGAGCTTGCGCACGGTCTCGATCGCCGCGGTCAGGCTCTCGCCCGCGACGTAACGGCTGGCGACTCTCTCCACGACCACGCGAGGCACCAGGGGCATCGCGCCGACCACAATTCGATCAAAGAGGCTCATGCTCTACCTCTACCTCAGCCCTGCAGGGCGATGACCAAAAGCCCTGGGACCTTGCTCATGTGAGGATCAATCTCAAAGCGTGCCAGCTTGGGTGCCAAACGATGGGTCACTCGATTGGTTACGAACCAAGGAGGCTTGGGCCGCATCCGGAAGGGCCCGCGGATCACGGTCTTCTCGCTCTGATCGAACATGAAGGTGTTGTGCACCACGCCGACGCCGCTCTGGATGTCGTCGAGCGTGTGGCCGGGGAACGCACCCCAGGGGGGTGAGCCGAGGCCATAGCAGATCGCTGGCCAGTGGTTGACTGCTACGGTGCCGTAGCGCAGCTCGGCGATGGCGTCCTCGAGGGCGACCGCGTGGGTCTTGGCCGCACGTGGATCGATGATGATCTCGGAGCTCAGCGTGCCCCAGAGCACCTCGTTGGCGAAGCGTACGGCGCGACCAAGGAAGGTGGCCGTGTCGCCGCCACCGAGAGAGGTCTCGCCGGTCACGCCGCAGAACGACTCCTCCGAGAAGCAGAGCTGGTCGGTGTCGTTCGAGTCAACGTCGGGGATGAACGCCCAAGGCAGGCGGCCGCCACCGCCGGCCCCATAGCGTTCGGCCTGCGGGTAGCTCTCGACGAAGTTCTCCCAGCGCGCCTCTGCTCCCGGGTAGTAGGCCTTCCGCGGCGGCACCTCGCGCAGCACCTTCCGCAGCTCGCGTAAGAAGTCTTGGCGCTGAGCCCAGTCGCGATGGGTGATCAAGACCTTGGCGGCGTTGCAGTTGAAGCCGGCGTTATCGGTCATCTGGGTGGCGACGTTCTCGGCTTGAAAGCGCAGCTCGGCGGCGCTCCAGCGCCCGGGGACGATGATCACCGGGCTGACGTTGCCCAACTCGCTGGTGATCCGCTTCTCGAGCAGCGGCCGGTTTTCACGCTTGCGACGCTGCCCTTCGGCTCCAGGGCCAAAGACGATCACGTCATGGGTACGATCGGAGCCGGTGATGTGCAGCTCGTCGATCCCTTCGTGCTGGCAGAGGTAGGCGCCGACGTCGGCACCACCGCAGACGACGCGAAACACACCAGCCCGGACCAATGGCGCGAAGGCCTGCTCGATGAAGGGCGCGAGGTACTCGTTGACCGGGTTCATCTTGAGCAGCACGACCTGCCCTTCGACGAAGAGCTTGTAGACCGCGTCGAGGGGGCCGATACTTGGACCGTTGCCAGCGCCAAGGACGAGGGCTACGCGGCCCTCGGGGGCAGCTTGGCGATAGAACGATGCCTGGGTCTCGGGCAGGGTCTGCGCGGTCACGCCGGGCTGCATCCAGACCTCGGCGGAGAAGCCACCGTAGAGCAAGTGGTCGGTCAGCTCATGGGGGAAGATCCGCGCGGCCAGCTGACCATCGGGGCGAGTGCGGAGCGCGCGGCGGGATAGCTGCGGACAACCGTGGCGAGCGACCTCGCGCAGGGCGCGGTGAAGCAAGCGTAAGCTGCGGACCATCAGCAACGGCCCATGGAGCCACTCCTCGCCCTGATGCTGCTCGACCTCGGCGCCTTTGGCGCGACCAGCGACAGCGACCTGCTCGGGAGCCACGGCCATGACGCCGGCGATCAGCTGTTCGACGTGGGCGATCTTGCGTTGCAGCGGGCGATTGGCCCAGCTCTCGGCGTTTTCGCGTAGAGTCTGAATCGCTCGGTCGAGCGCGGCGGTGTTCATCACGTGCCCCTTCCGGTACATCGGCGTCTTGGTCGCCATGGAAGCGAAACGCCCCTTGGTACCACACTCGAGCCAGCCCTGTCTGTTAGAGCACCCGACAAATTTGAACCGCGTTGGGTGCAGAGCTGCCGAGCCGCTATCATAACCGAAGAAAAGAGCCATACCGGTGGTATGGCGAGCTTTGCGGGGGATCGAAAGCGGCCAGAAGTGCTGTGGATTTGTCTAGAGCTCGTCGACCTTGGCGGCGAGAATGAAGTCTGCCTCGGAGAGGCCATCGATCTTGTGAGTAAAGACCGTCAGCTGCACCTTGCCCCAGGCGAGGAAGATGTCGGGATGGTGCCCCTCCTCTTCGGCGAGCTCGCCAACCTTGTTCGTGAAGGCTAGCGCCTGCTCGAAGTCATCGAAGACCCAGCTGCGCTCGAGGTGATGCCCTTCGACCACCGACCAATCCTCCGACAGCTGCGGCTTCAGCTCCGCAATCTGCGCACCGGTCAGCGGCGGGACACCTCCACTACAAGGGATGCAATGCTTCTTGGCCAGCTCGCTCATCGGACTCCTCCAGCAGCTATTGCTTCAACAAACTCAAAACCTTACTAGCACTATGTGATGGGAGGCGCCATGCCCGAGGTTGGTGTCTGGAGGCGCCCGAGGTTTGTGTCCGGGAGGCACCCGAGGTTCGTGTCCGGGAGGCACCCGAGGTT
>PDPC01000194.1 GCA_002747355.1 Pseudomonadota bacterium
GCGCCTGCTTTTAGCAAGCAACCGACGAGCAACAACCGCCGTGATTTCGCAGACCAGCGCAGCGACGGGAGGTAAGTTGGTCAGCGCTCTAGAGCGCTGCCCCGCTGCGGCCGTGGCAGGTCCGCTCCCCCGGAGCGGCGCAAGCCACGCCATCGCTCTTCCCCCATTTACAGCCCGTTTACGAGTTGCATTTCAGCGTGAAAGGTGCCTGAGCTGAGCATCTGAAAGCTGTAGCGACCGATGGAGAGGATGTCTTCGTCGGCGAGCACCCGGGGCGTCTGGGCGTCGAGGCGGGCGAGGTTGATCGTCGTGCCGTTGGTCGAGTTGGTGTCGATCACGATCACACCCTGCTCGCTGAGCTCGATCCGGCAGTGACGCTCGGAGACGCCGGCCTCGGGGATCGTGATATCGCAGCTCGGGCTGCGACCGATGACGACCGGCTTGTCGATCTCCTCGGCCGGGCGCAAATAGAAGGCGCAGCCCGCCAGGGGATGGCTCTGTGCCGGCTGGTTAGGTCCGCGATGGCGCAGCTTCTCTCCAAACATGAAGGTCGACGTGACGTCTATATCTCGGCTCAACGACCGGCCGCCCCGCCGGACCTCGGCGACTGTCAGGTAGCCGAGAGCAAGCAGGAAAGCGCCAGGATAGCGATCCTCGAAGGCAGGCTGGTCGAGGCTCTGAAGCTCACCTCGTAAGGAGTCAAGGGTCAGCAGGCGCACTTCCATAGACCGCAGTATCAGGGGGCCTGTACACGTGGGTCAAGGCCGGCAACGGTGTCTCGCAACGGATCCATACGCCACGAAAAGCGCTTGATTTCCGACCATTCAGAGAGTAGTGGATCGACGTGGATCGCGCTTGACAGCCAGAAGGCCATCCATATAATACAGCAATTCGATCGGGGTGATTGCATCCAAACACCCGATTTCTTGTTTGAAAACAGGTAGTTACGAGCCGATGCCAACGATTCAACAGCTAGTTCGCCAGGGCCGCAAGCGCATGATCGAGAAGACCAACGCGCCAGCCCTCGACGCCTGCCCGCAGAAGCGGGGTGTCTGCCTGCGTGTCTATACCACCACGCCCAAGAAGCCGAACTCCGCGCTTCGTAAGGTCGCGCGTGTTCGCCTCAGCAACGGCATGGAGGTCACCACCTACATCCCGGGCGAGGGCCATAACCTGCAAGAGCACTCCGTCGTGCTGCTGCGCGGTGGCCGCGTCAAGGATCTGCCGGGCGTGCGCTACCACATCGTGCGCGGCGCGCGAAACACCGACACGGCGGGCGTCGACACGCGCCGTCAGGGTCGCAGCAAGTACGGCGCCAAGCGGCCCAAGTAACCGAGGTTCGAGATGCCACGCAAAGGCGAAGTCCCCAAGAGGCGCCCCTTTCCGGATCCCAAGTACGGCGACGTGCCGATGGAGACCCGGCGGCGTATCAGCAAGTTCATCAACGGCATCATGCTCAACGGCAAGAAGAGTACAGCCGAGCAGATCGTCTATGGCGCGTTCGAGATCATCGCGGACAAGCTCAAAGACGACCCCGTCAAGACCTTTGACAAGGCGTTGGCCAATGTCCGGCCTCGCCTCGAGGTGCGCAGCCGCCGCGTTGGTGGTGCCACCTATCAGGTCCCCGTGGAGGTTCGCCCAGATCGCGCGCAGGCGCTTGCCATGCGCTGGCTGATCGGGTATTCACGGGGCCGCGGCGAGAAGACCATGCGTGAGAAGCTCGCCGGTGAGTTGATGGACGCGGCCGCGGGCCGTGGTTCCACCGTGAAGAAGCGAGAGGATACGCATAAGATGGCCGAGGCTAACAAGGCTTTCGCACATTATCGCTGGTAGGGGCAGGCTGCTATAGGCAGCGCTGCTGAACCGTAGCAGCCCGGTGGACCAACGACGCGTCGCCCCACCGGACGAGAAGACCAGCCGGTCAACTCACGCCTACCCCCACGAACGCGAACCATCAAGAACGCGCAGGATGTCGCCCTCAGTCGCGATCGTGCTCTGCGTGACGATAACGGCCCGGGCTGCCAAGCGCAGGCCCGGTTGATCTGTCGCTGCCGACTGGCAGCCTCGAGGAGCGGAAAAGGCTATGGCGAAAGAAAAGTTCGTACGCGACAAACCGCACGTGAACGTGGGCACCATCGGCCACATCGACCATGGCAAGACCACGCTGACGGCGGCGATCACGAAGGTGTTGGCGCGCGAGCGCGGGATCACGATCGCGACGGCGCACGTCGAGTACCAGACGGAGAAGCGCCACTACGCGCACGTCGACTGCCCGGGGCACGCCGACTACATCAAGAACATGATCACCGGCGCGGCGCAGATGGACGGCGCGATCCTGGTGGTCTCGGCTCCCGACGGCCCGATGCCTCAGACCCGCGAGCACGTGCTCCTCGCGCGTCAGGTCGAGGTCCCGGCGATGGTGGTCTTCCTCAACAAGGTCGACCAGATGGCCGAGGAGGACGAGGAGCTGCTAGATCTCGTCGAGCTGGAGCTCCGCGAGCTGCTCTCGAAGTACGAGTTCCCGGGCGACGACATCCCGATCGTGCGCGGCTCGGCGCTCAAGGCGCTGGAGTCTGACGCGACGAGCGCAGACGTCCCCGAGTTCAAGTGCATCCTCGAGCTGATGGAGGCGGTCGACTCCTACATCCCGGAGCCGGAGCGCGACACGGACAAGCCCTTCCTGATGCCGGTCGAGGACGTCTTCACGATCTCCGGTCGCGGCACGGTGGTGACGGGCCGCATCGAGCGCGGGATCCTAAACACGGGCGACGAGATCGAGATCGTCGGTATCCGTGACACGCGCAAGACGGTCTGCACGGGCGTCGAGATGTTCCGCAAGATCCTCGACGAGGGTCAGGCTGGCGACAACATCGGCGCGCTGCTTCGCGGTGTGAAGCGCGAAGAGGTCGAGCGCGGGATGGTGCTGGCGAAGCCGAAGAGCATCCTGCCGCACCGGACGTTCAAGGCCGAGGTCTACGTGCTGAAGAAGGAGGAGGGCGGTCGCCACACGCCTTTCTTCAAGGGCTACCGTCCTCAGTTCTACTTCCGGACCACCGACGTGACCGGCTCGATCGAGCTCCCCGAGGGCGTCGAGATGGTGATGCCGGGTGACAACATCACGATGGACGTCGAGCTGATCACGCCGATCGCCTGCGAGAAGGGCCTCCACTTCGCGATCCGCGAGGGTGGCCGCACCGTCGGCGCTGGCGTCGTCGTCGAGATCGTCGAGAA
>PDPC01000185.1 GCA_002747355.1 Pseudomonadota bacterium
AGAGCGCTGATCAGCTTACCGGACCGAGCTGCGCGGCGGATGCGGCATCACAGCGTAGGAGCGAGGAGGGCGCCTGCTGGTCGCACGCAACCGACGAGCGACGACCGCTGTGATGTCGCAGACCAGCGCGGCGACGGGAGGTCAGCGGGTCAGCGCTCTAGACGGTGTTCGGGCTGCTCGATCTTTGTGGCGCGGGCTGCAGCGTGATGCGCACCCGGGTGCCGCGGCCGACCTCGCTGTCGAGCTCAAAGTGGCCGCCGTGCTCATCGATGATCTTCTTGGAGAGCGCGAGGCCCAGGCCGGTGCCCTTCTCGCGGGTGGTGAAAAAGGGCGTGAAGATCTTCTCTCGCAGCTCGTCGTCGACGCCGCAGCCGCGGTCTTCGACCTCGAGATAGGGGGTCGCTTTGCCCTTGTCGGCCTCGCCACAGCGCAGGGTCACGACGGCGCCGGGCTCGCTGGCGTGGATCGCGTTGCCGAGCAGGTTCAAGGCTACGCGGCGCAGCTGCTCGGCGTCGCCGAGGGCCTGGATGTCGTCGGCCTCGAGCTCGAGCTTCACCTCGGCCTCCTCGGCCTGGCCTCGGGCGATCTCGGCGATGTCGTCGCAGAGCGCCGCGAGGCTGACGGGCGCGAGGGAGAGCGGCATCTTGCGCGCGTAGGCGAGGAAGTCGTTGACCACACGTTTGAGGTACTCGAGCTCGCGTTCGATCCGCTGCACCATCTCGAGCTGATCTTGGTCCGCCGCGACCTCTTCGCGCAAGAGCCCCGCGAAGAGCGCGATGCCGCCCAACGGGTTTCGCACCTCGTGGGCGATCCCCGAGAGCATCAGCTGCAGCTCGCTCTCCCGCGCCTGCAGCGCCTCGCGCATCTCGTTCATCGTCCGCGCCAGCAGCCCGACCTCGTCAGCGCTGGCGCTGGTGATCGGCCGCTCGAGCTGGCCGGCGCCGATACGCTCAGCCTCCTTGGCCAGCGCGCGCAGCGGGTGCGTCGTCCGTCGCGCGACGAGGACCGTGACGGCGATGATCAAGAGCACGACGACGCCGCCGAGCAGCAGCAGGTAGGATCGCAGCTGGTCGAGCGCGAGGAAGTACTCGGCGCTCGCGACCACGCCGAGGGTCGCGATCACCTCGCGGCGACCGTCATCATCGATCCCGTAGATCGGCGCATAGCCTGTCTTGTAGGTCTTCTTATCGCTGCCCACGAAGAGGACGGAGGAGGCGACCTCGCCGGAGAAGACGCGCTTCAGCTCGTCGCGGTCGGCCTCCGCGTTGTAGTGCCGATCCCCGATCCGCGCGCCGGGGGCCGTGTCGCATTTGCTGCGCAGCTTCGCGTCGAGGACGAAGATCCGCGCCACGCGGGTGCTGTCTCTGAGGCGCACCAGCTTGCGCCGCAGGCGCTTGGCCGAGAGCGAGTCGTCGTCCCCCGGCGCCAGGAAGTCGAGCACCGCCTGACGCACCTGCGTGGTCGAGGCCTGGGCGATCCCCGTCAGGCGCCGCCCGAGGGAGGCGTCGAGCGCGTGTCGGGTGACGCGCTCGGCGAAGAAGCCAAAGACCGCGAGGAGCGCCAGCGTGGGCAGAAGGTAGGCGACCAGCAGCCGAATCAAGACGCTCGGCGAGCGGGGCCTGCGGACGTGCATGGGGCGACCTCAGCGGTTCAGCAGACGATAGGCCAAGAGCCCCAACGCGGCGATGAGGAGCACGTAGGTCAGGATGCGCGAGAAGGTCGTCTCCTTGCGCTTCGGGCCCTGACCGACGACACGCTTCATTCCGCCGCGAAAGCTGCCGATGGTGCCGCTGGAGCCGCCTTTGCCACCTGTACTGCTGCCGCGACGCTTCTTTTTCTTACGACGTTGAGCCACGAAGGCAGTCTACTGAGATCGCCGGGGGTTGGGCAATCTTTGAGCCTTCGATCTCGTCAGGCGTTCGATCGGCTACACGACGGCCTCACGGCTCTCATCGGCATGGCGCGAGCAGCGGGGCGCGCGTCGAGACCTCGCGACGGATCGAGCTTGGATCTCGAAAGGTGGGCGCTTGGATCTCGCGCGCCGAGGGCGGAAGAGGAGGAGGGGCGGGCCGCTAGCGCGCTGACCAGCTGACCGGACCGAGCTGCGCGAAGGATGCGGAATCACGGCGTAGGAGCGAGGAGGGCGCCTGCTGGTAGCACGCAACCGACGAGCAACAACCGCTGTGATTT
>PDPC01000034.1 GCA_002747355.1 Pseudomonadota bacterium
ACGCATCGCGTCCTCGGCGATCCGCAGGTGCGCCTCCGCGACGCGCCCACCCTCGGGGCGAGCCCGCAGGTAGCGCCTCCACAGGGGCAGCGCCTCGCGCTCGCGGTGGAGCGCCCGCAGCGCGTCAGCTCGCAAGAGCGACGCCTCCACCGCGAGGAGCGCCCGTGGGGAGACCTCGCGGGCGAGGCGCTCGGCGTCGTCGAAGCGCTTCGCCTTGTAGTAGGCCTTGGCCGCCAGATAGCGAGAATAGTTGGCGAGGAGCGGGTAGCGCCGCACGAGCTGCTCGAAGGCGGGGGCGGCGCGCGCATAGGACTTGGCTCGCAAGCGCGCGTAGGCCAGCAAGAAGCTCAGCTGCTTGCGGTGGCGCGGCCGACGGCGCTGAAGCTGACGTTCGAGCAGGCCCACGGCCTTGGGGTAGTCGCGGGCGGCCAAGGCCTGCCCGATTGGGGCGAGGCGCCCTCCGAGGTAGGGGGCGAAGCGGGCGAGCGGCAGTGGCTTGGCCTCCGTGACGCTCGCCCACCACGTGAGCGCGAGACAGAGGCAGACCGAGCTCGTGCTCAGCGCTCCACGTCGACGAGATGAGGGTGGGAGGGTCATGGCTCTACTCATACGCCACCCAAGGCGGCGCTTGCTACTTCATCGACGTTTGCTGCCGTGCTATTCGGCGCGAGGATCGCCACTGTGGTCCGACGGGCGTCGGGTGATCACGCAGTTTCGCCCAGAGGCTTTGGCCTGGTAGAGCGCCTCGTCGGCGGCGTCGACCAGCTGCTCCGGCGTGTTGATGGCGGGATCGGGGATCGCGACGCCGCCTATGCTCACCGTGACCACGAGCTCTTCGCTGGCGAGCAAATGGGGCGTGGTGGCGGTCTGGTGGCGGATCCGCTCGGCCAGTATCGAGGCGTTCATCAGATCGGTGTCGCGGCAGACCACGCAGAACTCCTCCCCGCCATACCGGGCGAGGACGTCCTCGACGCGGATGATATCCGCTACGCGCTGCGCCGTCTCGCGGAGCACCTGGTCGCCTTTGAGGTGGCCGTAGGTGTCGTTGACCGACTTGAAATGGTCGAGGTCGATCAGGAGCAGCGAGAGGGCTCGGTCGTGGCGGCGCGAGAAGGAGAACTCGGACCTCAGCCGCTCGTTGAGGTAGCGGCGGTTGAATAGGCCCGTAAGATCGTCGCGCAGCGCGGCGTCGTACATGCGCTGCGCGTAGCTCGCCTCGAGGTCGTCGCCATAGCTGAACTTGAGGATCGTCATCACCCCGACCTGCACCTTGTCGCCGTCCTGGAGCTCGTGAGCGCCCTCAAGGCGGTGGTTGTTGGCGAAGGTGCCGTTGCGGCTGCCGGCGTCGAAGAGGCGGTAGCCGCCGTCGGAGAGGCGTTGGATCTTGGCGTGGCGACGTGAGATGCCGGCGTCCATCAGCTGGATCGTCGAGCTGTCGTCGCGACCGATCGTCGTCTCGTCGGCGCGGAGGCGGTAGACCTGGCCAACGTTGTTGCCGCTGAGCATGATCAGGCAGGCGGAGCGCTGCTTGCTGGCCTCCGGCTTCTTGGAGGCCATGGGGGAGGCTGTGACGACCGTGATCTCGTCACTGTTGTACCGGACCATCCGTGCTCACATCTCTAAGAGGCTAGAGGCCTCCGCCCAGAGGAGAGAAACCCCTCCGAGGGAGAGGCATAGATGCCTGAGTCTTGAGGTATCTTAGTCATAAGGGCCAGCTCGGCGCAAACGCGTGACGTCATCGTTGGGGTTCGCCTCGGATGGTCGCGCGAGGCGAAGCGCCGTGGCGGCGATGCTCGCCATGTCGAGCCCACTGCGCTCCCGCAGGCGGCCCGGGTCGCCGTGACCGACGAAGTGGTCACCGATGCCGAGGCGCTTCACCAGCGGGCGGAGCTCATGCGCTTCGCAGAGCTCGAGGATAGCCGTGCCGAAGCCGCCGGCGAGGACGTTCTCTTCGAGGGTCAGCGTCCACGGGGCAGCCGCGAGCCGGGGCAGGAGCAGCTCCTCGTCGAGGGGCTTGAGGAAGCGCGGATCGATCACCGTGACCTCGACACCCTCCCGGGCCAGCCGCTCCGCGGCGTCGAGCGCGTCATGGGCCAGGGGCCCCGCGGCCAGCAGCAGTGGGCTCCCCTCTCCGGCCTCGCGCAGCACCTCCCCGCGGCCCCAGGGGATCTCCCGTAGTGGCCCCTCGATGTCCACACCACGGCCTGCGCCGCGGGGGTAGCGGATCCCCACGGGGCGCCCGCAGCGGCGCGCCGTCTCGAGCATATGGCGCAGCATGTCCTCGTCGCGCGGCGCCAAGAGCGCGAGGTTTGGGATCATCCGCATGTAGCCGATGTCGAAGACGCCGTGGTGCGTCGGCCCGTCGGCGCCGACCAACCCCGCGCGATCCATGCAGAAGATTACGGGCAGGTTCTGCAGGCAGACGTCGTGGAGGATCTGGTCGAAGGCGCGCTGGAGGAAGGTGGAGTAGATCGCCGCCACCGGGCGAAAGCCCTCGACCGCGAGGCCGGCGGCGAAGGTCACGGCGTGCTGCTCGGCGATACCGACATCGTAAAAGCGGCTGGGGAAGCGCTCCGCGAAGGCGTTCAGCCCCGTGCCGTCGCTCATCGCAGCGGTGATCGCGACCACCCGAGGGTCTGTGGCGGCCAGCTCGCAGAGGGTGCGGCCGAAGACCTCGGTGTAGGTCGGCGGGCTCGGCTTAGAGGTCTTGAGGCTCTTGCCCGAGCGCAGGTCGAAGGGCGTCACGGCGTGCTTGCGCTCGCGATCCTCATCGACCCCTGGGGCGCCCTTGCCCTTGGTGGTGCAGGTATGAACGACGACGGGCTTGCCGACCTGCCGCGCGTCGCGGAAGGCGTTGACCATCCCCGAGAGGTCGTGGCCGTCGATCGGCCCGAGGTACTCGAAGCCGAGGCCTTCGAAGAGCAGGCCTGGGGTGAGCATCAGCGCCTTGGAGGCGTCCATCATGTGCTCGATGAAACGGATCGCGTCGTCGCCTACGCCCTCGAAGGCCTCGAGGAAGGAGCGAACGCGGCGACGCCAGCGGGTCATGGGCTGGCCGACAAGCTTGCGCGAGAACCACTCGGAGAGCGCGCCGACGTTGGGGCTGATCGACATCCCGTTGTCGTTGACCACGATGATCAGCTCGTGGCCGAGGGCGCCTGCGGCGTTCAGGGCCTCGAAGGCCATGCCGCCGGTGAGCCCACCATCGCCGATCACGGCGACGGTCTTGCCCCGCTCGGCTTTCAGCCGCAGCGCCTCACGGACACCGAGAGCAGCAGAGATAGACGTCGAGGCGTGACCGGCGCCAAAGATGTCGTGGGGGCTCTCGGAGCGCTTGAGGAAACCCGAGAGGCCTCCCTCTTGTTTCACCGTGTGGAAGAGATCTCGCCGCCCGGTGAGGATCTTGTGGCCATGAGCCTGGTGCCCCACGTCCCAGATGATCCGATCAGTGGGGGACTCGAAGACGTAATGCAGGGCGACGGTGAGCTCGACCACGCCGAGCGCCGCCCCCAGGTGGCCGCCGATGCGGCTGATCTTCTCCAGGATGAACTGCCGCAGCTCGTCGGAGACCTGCGGGAGCTCGGCGATCGAGAGGCGGCGGAGGTCCGCGGGGGTGTCGATGCGATGAAGCAACGTCATCGGTTCTCCTCAGGGTCGGGGAGCTCGTCTATCAGATCTCGCGAGCCATCCCGGAGCAGCACCTCGACCTTCCGTTCGGCCTCGTCAAGGATCTGTTGGCCGCGGCGCGAGAGCGCGACCCCGCGCTCGAAGGCGCGCAGCGACTCCTCGAGCGGAAGGTCACTGTTATCGAGTTGTTCCACGATCGCCTCGAGCTGCTCGAGCAGGGCGTCGAAGCGTTCGGGGTCGTCTTTGCTGGCTGGCGCTTCTCGGGTCGATTCAGACATAAGCATCAGACGGTAGCATCGCTTCGAGGCAGGGAATAGGTTCCAGCCTGGTACAATGCGTCCGACGTGAAACGCTCAGAAAAACGGCCACTCACCGATGGCCCGCGTCGTGCGTTGGGGTTGCGCGCCCAGCTCGTGTTGGGGTTGGCGCTGATCATCGCGATGGTCGTCGTCTCGGTCAGCTTGCTCAGCCTTTGGGCGAGCCGCAGCCAGAACGTGTCACGGGTGCTCGACAGTCGCCGCCGGCTGGCGAAGGCTAGCGCCACCGTGCTCGCCCCCCTGCTCGAGCGGAGGGCGTGGCGACAGCTGGCTCTGACGGTCGGCCGGGTGGGCCGGCTGGCGCGCGCCACCCAGGTCTACGATCGGCGAGGGCGCGCCATGGCGGGCGACCGGCTGCAGATTCCGGCTCCCCTCCTGCGGGGCGCGCTGAAGACCCAGCACCAGCAGACGCGCTTCGACCGTAAGAGCATGCTGCTCGTCACGCCGATCTTCGGCCTCGATGAACAGGTGGTCGGCGCCCTGGCCCAGCGCTTCGGGGCGGCGAAGGAGGTGGTCGCGCTGCCGCCGATCTACTACGTGGTGATGGTGATCGACGGCCTCGTGCTCCTGGCCTTCGTCTACATCATGGTCTCGCGTACCGTCGCCCGGCCGCTGCGCGAGCTGGAGCAGGCGGCTGCGGCGGTGGCCCGGGGCGAGCTCGACCATCGCGTCAAGCCTCAGGGCCCGCAGGAGCTGATCTCCCTGGCGCGCTCATTCAACAGCATGACCGAGGCGCTGGCCGAGCAGCTCGGCCGGCTGGAGGAGCAGCGCCAGTCGCTGATCCGCTCCGAGAAGCTCGCCTCTGTCGGTCGCCTCGCCGCGGGCGTGGCTCATGAGATCGGCAACCCGCTGCAGTCGGTGATCGGCTTCACCGACATCCTGATCGACAGCCCGCCGAAGCACGAGCGCCAGGCGGATCTACTCAGGCGGGTGCAGGCCGAGGCGCAGCGGATCCATCGGATCGTCGGTCAGCTGCTCGACTACTCGAGGCCCGTCGACGAGGAGGCCGAGTCGGTTGATGTCGCCGCGGTGGTCGAGGAGGCGTTGGGGTTGTTGCAGCCCCAGCGGCGCTTCAAGGCGGCGTCGCTGAAGCGCTCGGAGGCGCTGGTCGAGCTGCCGCCGGCCTCGATCAACCGGGGGCGCCTGGTCCAGGTGCTGGTGAATCTGCTGCTGAACGCCGCCGACGCGCTCGGCGAGGGAGACGGAGAGGCGAAGGGCGAGATCCGGCTCGAGGGCCGGCTCGACGACGATGGCGAGCGGCTGCTGCTGGCCGTGGAGGACGATGGCGCCTCGATCCCTGCAGAGCTGCGGGAGCAGATCTTCGATCCTTTCTTCACGACCAAAGAGCCCGGCGAAGGCACGGGCCTGGGTTTGGCGGTGTCGCGGTCGATCGTCGAGTCCTTTGGTGGCGAACTCTACCTCGCCGAGGGAGAGCGAACACGCTTCGAGATCGTGCTGGAGCGCTGGCGTGGCGCCGAAAACCCGCCGTGCCAGTGAAAAGAAAGGCGAAGAGGATGACGAGGGGAGGTGGAGAGGAGGGGGCTTTCAGCCCTCCTTGGCCTCTTCCTGCTCTTTCGCCTCTTCCTTGGGCTCTTCTTTGGCCGGGTCGTTAGCCGCGGCCTTCTTCTCTTCGGCCGCCGACTCCTCTTTCTTGGGCTCTTCGCCCACCGCGACGTTGGTGCATTGGAGGATCAACGTGGTGATGTTGTCCGTGCCGCCGGCGCGGTTAGCTTGGTCGACCAGCTCCGCCACCGAGTGCTCGAGATCGGGGGCCTCGACGAGGATCCGCTCGAGGGCGGGGTCTTCGACCATCCCCGACAGGCCGTCGGAGCAGAGGAGGTACACGTCGCCGTCTTTGACCTGCTTGGTCGAGATGTCGACCTGAACGGAGTCACGCATCCCCAAGGCGCGCGTGATCACGTTCTTGTGTGGGAAGTTGCGCTCCTCCTCCTCGGTCATGTCGGGCTTGGCGTCTTTGTAATCCTCGAGCAGCGAGTGATCGCGGGTCATCTGCTCGATCTTGCCCTCCCGCACGCGATAGCAGCGGCTATCACCGACGTGGGCAATGTAGATCTTGTCGCCGTTGATCAGGCACGTGACGATCGTCGTGCCCATCCCCTTGAAGCGGATGTCTTTGGAGGCCGCCTCGTAGATCTTGTAGTTCGCTAGCTTTATCCCGCAAGCGAGCCGGTTCTCGATGTAGCTGAGGCTCCGGTCCATCTTATAGGGCCAGGTCGCCTCCTCATCCTTGGTGCGTTGATAGAATTCGCTGACGGTCTCGGCTGCCATACGACTGGCGACCTCACCCGAGCTATGACCGCCCATACCATCAGCGACGATGAAGAGCTGCTCGTCCTCCATGAGACTGAAGTAGTCCTCGTTATGGGTCCGCTTCATTCCCACGTCGGTCTTGGCTGCGTACCGAATTCTCATGGCCTCGCCGAGCTGTAAACACCGAAAGTTCATGAAAAACTAATCTAGTAGGGCATGGTCTGTCAACGATCCTGACCTCGCTTCTGGCACTTGACATTTGTACAGTGTCATCCCAAGATGCCGCCCCGGCGCGCTTCGAGCGCGATGAAGACCTGGTGAGAGAGAGTATGGGCGAGCGCAGCGACAGACCTTCCCCCCCGATCGAGATCGTGACCATCGGCGACGAGCTTCTCCGCGGCGACCTGGTCGACACCAACGGCGGTTGGCTCGCCGCCGAGTTGCACGCCCTGGGCCTGCCGGTTACGTGGATGAGCTCGATCGGAGACGCCTCAGGCGACATCGTCGGCGCCTTCGAGCGAGCCTTCGAGCGATCACAGGTGGTGATCGCATCGGGTGGTCTGGGTCCCACCGACGACGATCGCACCCTCACCTCTCTCGCCCAGGCGGCTGGCGTCGAGCTGCGGCGAGACGAGGGCGCCTTTCGCCATATCGAGGCGATCTTCGCGCGGGCGGGGCTGAGCTTCACGCCAAACAACGAATCGCAAGCTTGGGTGCCCGAGGGCGCCGCGGTGCTGCTCAACGAGCAGGGGACGGCGCCAGGGGTGCGCCTCTCGTTGCCCGGGCGGCGGGGTGGTGCTGGCTGTCATGTGTTCTGCCTGCCCGGCGTGCCACGAGAGATGAAGTGGCTCTATCAGCGCTATATCGCCCCATGGCTGCAGGAGCAGCTCGGCCTGCGGCCGGCGCGAAGGCGCACGCTGAAGGTCTTCGGCATCGGTGAGTCCACGGTCGATCACCGGCTCGAGGGGCTGCTCGACGACGTGGACACCTCGGGCTGCGAGGTCTCTGTGCACTATCGCGCGACGTTCCCGGAAAACCACGTGACCTTGCTCGTTCGGCCGCCTGAGGGTGGCGGCGAGGGCGCCGAGGTGTTGGCCGACGCCCTCGCCGAAGAGGCCGCAAGACGCCTCGACGGTCACCTCTTCGCTCGCGAGGCGGCCCATAGTTATGGCGACGCGCTCGTCGCGGCGCTCCGGGGCGCGGGGGCGACCGTGGCGTTGGCCGAGTCCTGCACCGGCGGACGAGCGGCCGACCTGTTGACCAACGCTACCGGCTCGAGCGAGGTCTTCGAGCTGGGGATCGTGGCCTACGCCAACCGGATCAAGCAGCGTCAGCTGGGCGTCCCGGAGGCCGTGCTCGTCGAGTACGGCGCGGTCAGCCAGGCCTGCGTCGAGGCGATGGCGCGGGGCGTGCGAGAGCGCGCGGGTGCGACCTACGGCGTGGCGATCTCGGGCATCGCCGGCCCCGGCGGGGGCAGCCCCGACAAGCCCGTGGGGACGGTGCATTTCGCGCTGGACAGCGCCGACGGGACGCGGCATCTGCACCGGGTGTTTCCCTACGATCGTGATCGAAACAAGCTGCTGGCGGCCTATGTCGCGCTCTGGTTGGTCCTGCGCGAGGTCAAGGGCGTCGAGAAGGGATCGGCGACGGATCCCCTCGATGGCCGCTGGCGAGAGAGGCGCTGAGTATGGAACGGATCCGCGCCTTCGTGGCCCTGAACTTGCCGCTGGATGTGCTGGGCGAGCTCGCCGAGGTGCAAAAGACGTTGCGCGCCCGGGCGCGCGCGGTCGACCGACGCTTGTCATGGGTCCCTGCGGCGAACATGCACGTCACCTTGAAGTTTCTCGGGGATATTCCGGTCGAGGCGAGCTACGCGATCCGCGATCGACTCGAGCGCGAGCTCGCGGGGCGCGAGAGCTTCCCGCTGTCGGTGGGGGGCCTGGGGGTGTTTCCCGACCAACGTCGACCGCGGGTGCTCTGGGCCGGCGTCGCCGACGGCGGCGAAGATGGTGCGGGTGCGCTGATGCAGCTCGCGGCGGACGTCGAGGGGTGGCTCGACGAGCTGGGCTTCGAGCCGGACGGCCGGGGGTTTCACGCTCACGTGACCCTTGGGCGTTTCAAGCGCGGCGCGACGGCCAGCGACGCGGCCGGCGCTGAGTTTTGGAGCGAGGTCGAGGCGCCCGAGCAGGAGACCCGCGCCGTGGAGATCGCGCTCTACAAGAGCGAGCTGACGCGCAGCGGCGCGGAGTACACCGCGCTGGCGCGCTACCCCCTGGTCTCGCCGGATCCTCCCGAGCCGGACGAGCCCGACGTCCCCGACGCGCTCGACGAAGCGGAGTCCCGCGACGAGCCCGTGCAGCTCGGGACGACCGATAACGACAGCGACAGCGACAGCGATAACGACAGCGACAGCGACAGCGATAACGACAGCGACAGCGACAGCGAGAGCTGACGAGGAGAAGAGATGGCCGCGCAAAAGAGAGAGGTGAACCCAATAGACAAAGAGCAAGCCAACCGTGATCGCGCGGTGGAGCTCGCCGTCTCGTCGATCGAGAAGCAGTTCGGCAAGGGCTCGATCATGCGATTGGGGGCCGGCGAGCCGCTGAATAAGAACATCGGCGTCGTCTCCACCGGTTCGATCGGCCTCGATATCGGCCTCGGCATCGGCGGGCTCCCGCGGGGCCGCATCGTCGAGATCTACGGACCGGAGTCGTCGGGCAAGACGACCCTCGCGCTGCACGTGGTGGCCCAGGCGCAGAAGCTGGGCGGTATCTGCGCCTTCATCGACGCCGAGCATGCCCTCGACGTGCAGTACGCGCGCAAGCTCGGGGTCCGCACCGACGACCTGCTGATCTCCCAGCCGGACTATGGCGAGCAAGCGCTGGAGATCGCTGACATGCTCGTGCGTTCCGGGGCGATCAGCGTGATCGTCGTCGACTCGGTGGCGGCGCTGACGCCGCGGGCTGAGCTCGAGGGCGAGATGGGCGACTCCCACGTCGGCCTCCAGGCGCGGCTGATGAGCCAGGCGCTGCGCAAGCTCACCGGCACGATCAATCGCAGCGACACGCTGGTGATCTTCATCAACCAGATCCGGATGAAGATCGGCGTGATGTTCGGCAGCCCCGAGACCACCACGGGCGGCAACGCGCTGAAGTTCTACTCCTCGGTGCGGATGGACATCCGGCGTATCGGCGCGATCAAGCAGGGCGACCAGGTGCTGGGTAACCGCACGCGGGTCAAGGTCGTGAAGAACAAGATGGCGCCGCCCTTCAGGCAGGTCGAGTTCGACATCATGTACGGCGAGGGGATCAGCTTCGAGGGCGATCTCCTCGACCTCGGTGTGAACCACGACGTCGTTGAAAAGAGCGGCGCTTGGTACGCCTTCGAGGGCGAGCGCATTGGCCAGGGGCGCGAGAATGCCAAGACCTTCCTCAAGGAAAACGCCGATATCACGGAGCGGATCCGGCTCAAGGTGATGGACAAGGTTGGGCTCGGGGCGAAGAGCGAGGAGGACGGGGCAGAGGACGCGAGCGCCGAAGTCAGCGGCGACGGTGGTGGCACTGCCGCCAAGCCGGCGGCGAAGACGAAGAAGAAGTAGCTCCCCACCATGCGCCGGGCTCCCCCGCGCCGGCACGCTTCCCTAAGAAGCTCTCAGGGCGGGGGTGCCCCTCTTTTGCTCGTTTATCACCTTGTCTTGCTAGTTCATCACCTTGTCGATGTCTTTCGCGAGCTCAGCGGCGAGGGTCTTGCTAAGCTTGACGGGGACACGGGTGTTGTCGCTCTTGGCGTAGTAGGTTTGCGCGCCCTTGGGGACGGCGGCGACGGTGCCGGGGACGAGGGTCTGCTCGGCGAGGAGGGTGACGGTGCCGAGGCGCTTGCCGCGGCCGAAGTAGCGGACCTCGAGCAGCGGGCGTAAGCCCTTGGGCGCCTGCCCGGGGCGCGTGTACTCGAGCGCGCGGAGGCGTTTGAGCTTGCCGATCCAGCTGCGGTGCAGCTCTTTGCCGCGCTTGGCGTCTTTTTCGTCGGCCCAGAAGGCTTTCGACTGCGTGCGGCGGTTGAGCTGGTAGAGCGTCCGGCTCTTGCCCTTACCCACGAGCACGACCTTCTCCACGTCGGTGGGCGGGAAGGGCGTGAGGTCGCGGTCCATCAGGCGGAACTCGGCGTAGCGCATGTCCGAGAGCGGTCGCGCGCGCACGACGTAGACCCGCTGGTCGGCCTTGTCTTGGAGATAGTAGTCGGTGTTGCCATAGGTTCGGTCGCCGATGATGAAGGTTCGCGTGGTCGAGCCGCTCTTCAGCGTCAACGTCGACGTGCTCTTGGTCAGCCCAAACTCGTCGAGCTTATCCTTGCCGAGCTTCCCTAGGCTACGCAGCGCGCGGAGCTTGGCCAGAGAGGTCATCAGCTCGTTGGTCGCCTTGTTCCCCTTGAAGTAGGTCTTCTTGAGCACCTTCTTGGGCGGCTCGGCTTTCTTGACCCCGGGCTTGATCGTCACCCCGGGCTTGCTGGCGGGGCTCGCGCCGGGCTTGGCGGCAGGCTTCTTTACGGCAGGCTTCTTTTCGGCAGGCTTCTTTTCGGCAGGCTTTACGCCGCCAGTAGGCTTCACTGCTGTTGTCGTCGCCGCGGGTGTCTTCGCCGCAGGCTTCTTCACCGCGGGTGTCTTCACTGCAGGCGTCTTGTTCTCGGGCTTGGCCTTGGGGTCGCGCTTGAGGCTCGCGCCCGCTTTCGCCTTCGTTGCTTTCGGCGCGGTCT
>PDPC01000035.1 GCA_002747355.1 Pseudomonadota bacterium
CCTGCTTTTAGCAAGCAACCGACGAGCAACAACCGCTGTGGTTTCGCAGACCAGCGCAGCGACGGGAGGTCAGTTGGTCAGCGCTCTAGCCAGCGTCGAGGTCGCTCAGCGCGCCGCGGCGGTAGCCCGCGAGGTCGAGGGCGACGAAGCGGAACCCGAGCGAGCGCCCGAGCTCGAGGATCCGCTCACGGCGGGCCGGATCCAGCGCGCGAGGGAACTGCGAGGGCGCGAGCTCGAGGCGCGCGATGGGCTCATGAAAGCGCACCCGCAGGCCAACGAAGCCCAGCTCGGCGAGGCCAGCCTCGAAGCGCTCCACGCGCTCGAGGCGCGCCGCGGTGATCGCCGTGCCGGTCGGGAAGCGCGAGGCGAGGCAGGCCATCTCCGGCTTGTCGGCGCTTGGCAGCCCGGCGCGACGGGAGAGCGCGCGGATCTCGGCCTTGGTCAGCGCGGCCTCGACCAGGGGCATCCGCGCCCCGGCCTCTTGGATTGCGTCGAGCCCCGGCAGGTGGCCGCCGAGATCGTCGACGTTGGTGCCGACCAGGATCGTCGCCCCACCCTGGGCCGCCGCGGCAGAGGCCGCGTGGCGCAGCATCTCGGCCTTGCAGTGGTAGCAGCGGTTGTCCGGGTTCGCCGCGTACGCCGGGCGCGCGAGCTCGTCGGTCTCGACGATCAGGTGCCGCGCCACTCCCAGCGCGCGGGCGAGGCGGCGCGCCTCCTCGAGCTCAGCCCGCGGCAGGCTCGGCGAGTCGGCGGTCAAGGCCACGGCTCGATCGCCGAGCACGGCCACCGCCTCGGCGAGCAAGAAGGTCGAGTCGACACCGGAGGAGAAGCAGACCATCGCGCCGTCGAGGGCAGCGAGGATCGCCCGCAGCCGGGCCGCCTTGCTGTCGAGCGTGAGCGCGTCGTCGGGCGACGGGTCGGGCGCTGGGTCGGCTGAGGGCGCCGCTGAGGGGGCCGCTGATCGAACCTGCGTCGTGGTCTCGTCCATGGCCCACTGTGACCCCAATCCTCGCCCGAGAAAAGCCCTCGTCGGCACATGGGAGATCGCACCCACCGGCGCCCTAGCGTTTGTCAACGTGACCCAAGAGAAGACCGCGCGCCGCTCCCTCTGCCCACGGCCTCTCAGGGCGGCTCGCACGCCGTTTGCCTCTGCCAACGGCCTCTCAGAGCGGCTCGCGCGCCGTTTGCCTCTGCCAACGGCCTCTCAGAGCGGTTTCCACGCCACGTCAAACAAAAAACGGGCCGAAAGAGCGAAAGGTTCGCCGTTGGCACCCGCAGACGCGCCGAAAAAGCGAAAGGTTCGCCGTTGGCACCCGCAGACGCGCCGAAAGAGCGAAAGGTTCGCCGTTGGCACCCGCAGACGCGCCGAAAAAGTGAAGGGTTCGCCGTTGGCACGAGCGGCGGCGCGAGCGGACTTGGCCGGGTGGCGTGACCTGGGGTATACTTCGAGCTTCTCGGACGGCATCTATCATTCAGGGACGTAGCGTTGAGGTGGGCCGAGCGCTCGCTCGCGCGCACGACTCGCGAGGCCGCGATCCGGTCTCGCAGAGAGGGGAAGAGCACGATGGCAACGAAGCAGGTGATCGATCGGCAGAAGTCCGCCAACTCGGTGGTGCAGATCGGGACGACGCAGCTCGGGCTGCTTTTGCCCGAGCTGGCCAAGGAGCTCGGCCTGTCCGACGAGGGCCCGGTCGGGATCCTGCTGGAGACGAGCCTGAAGCGCCTGGCGAAGGTCCGCGACGAGCTGGTCGCCGCCGACGACGCGCTCTCGGCGGAAGATAGCCAGGACACGGGGGCCCGCGCGGCGCGCGAGCGCGCGATGGAGGCGGCCTTCGAGCGCATCGTTCAGGTGCGTGGCGCCATCCAGAACGCCTTCGGCGACGCGATCCCCGAGCCGGTCTTCGGCGCGGGCTCGACGCCCACGGATCCCAACCGCCTGCTGGCCTACGGTCGAAACGCGACGGCGCAGCTGGGCAAGGTCGCCTTCCCGGCGCCGCTCGAGGGGCTGAGCATCGATCCCGCCGCCCTGGCCAGCGGGCTGACCGCCAAGCTCGACGCGCTGGCGACCGCGCTCAACGCGATGGCCGCCGAGGAGCGCGAGACGCAGCTGGCGCGCCAGCAACGTCACCAGGCGCTGGAGGTCTTCGACCGCGTCTTCACCGCCGTCGCCAGACAGTTCGAGGGCTACTTCAAGCTCACCGGCCACGACGAGCTCGCCGATCGCGTGCGCCCCTCGACTCGTCGCCCGGGCACCACGGTGAGCCCGCCGACGCCCGAGTAGCCGCCCCGACCTCGCCCGGCCCAACCAGCGCGGTCATGTGTGGCAGCGCGAGCCTTGCATGTCCTCGTCTGTGTGTTACCCATGCCGGCGGTAGAAAGCGGCCATGATCACTGTGGACACCTCTCATGAGCTCTTCAGGGCGATCTGTGAAGAGTACGCTATCCTGAAGCTACCGGATGTCGAGAACGAGGCTGAGGTGCGGCTTCGCCTCGTCGATCGCATTCTCTTCGAATGCCTCGGATGGCCGCGGTCAGCGCGAGTCGAAGTGCAGATCGAAGAGGATCGCGCCGACTACCTTCTCCGTGATGACGACCATCGAAACTGGGTGATCGTCGAAGCCAAGCGCACAGCCTATCCGCTGGCCAACGCTGATGGAGCAGGAAAGGACGGGACCCGGAAGTTCAAGCTCGCGGGTCCGGCCTTCAGCTTTGGCAAGCAGGGCGCCTGGCCTGTGTTCCGGGAGCAAGTCGTGCGATACGGCGCCGTCCATGGGACGGTGCTCGGCGTCGCTACGAACGGCATCCAGTGGGTTGCCGCCGCCGTGCCTTCTCGCAGTGGCAAAGCCCTGGAGAGTGAACAGGCCATTGTTTTTGCCTCGCTGGAAGCCGTCGATACGCAGTATGAGCGCTTCTTCAACTACCTCTCTTGCGACGGTGTCAGAAGCAGAACACTCGAAAACCACCTGCTGCAGGAGAGAGCATGGGCAGTCATCCACTGCAGCGCTCCCGAACATGTCATCTCACCGGACAATGTGCGGCCGATTAGCCGGACTCCAACCGAGTCGGACGACTACTATCGAGAGCTTGGTCGTGCAATCGACATTGCCTTTAGCCCCGTTGAAGATGACCCGCACCTGATCGAGCACTGCTTCGTCGAGTCGAGGGAGAGCAGAGATGCGGATGACCGGCTAGCTCGATTGACGGAGCTACTCACGGAATACGTCGCCGAAGGGAGTGCCGAATACGAAGAGACGGTGCAAGACGAGAGTGCTCGGCTTCAAGCGGACCTCGCCTTCGCAAAGCCGCACCACGGCACGCTCGCAGTCTTGACGGGAGAGTTGTCATCAGGAAAGACGACCTTTCTAAGACGCTTCTACGAGAAGACGCTACCCCAGAGCGTGCGCCGGCATGTTCGTTGTGCGCATGTCCGCTTCGACAAGACCCCCGATCTCATCGATGCAAAGAGGATTCTCGAGGCCATTGCAGCAGCTCTCGAGGAGGCGACCTTCAGCGCGTCGGGATCCCAAAAGGGCCAGTTCCTCGACATCTATCATCGCGAGTGGGAACGACACAAGCTGCTCTTCGGTGACAGCGAGACAACAAAACGCGCGTTCGTAGCCCAGCAACTGAAGCGCCAACACGATCGGCCGATGGAATACGCCGTCCGACTGATGGAGCTAGCCGTCGCTCGCCATCGCAAGCTTCCCGCACTTGTGCTGGATGGCTTTGATCACCTCGCTCCCGACCTACAGAAGGCGGTCCTCGATGCAGCCGTGACCCTTTTCCAGCGCACCTTCTCGGTTGTCACAGTGGTCATGGACGACGCGACCGCCTGGCGCATCAACCGCTCCGGCGCGGATCGCCTGATCTCGGACTACGCGACACTGCGGGTCTGGCTGCCACGCCCGAAGGTGGGAGAGGTCATTTACGCACGATTCAACTACCTGAAGAGCATCTTTGAGCAGCAGAAACGGTCCGGTGCGCCGAAGGCCTCTACCACGATCGGACGTGGCATGCGATGGACTCTCGATCCCGAACGGGTCGCCGCTTTCGTCCGTGACGCCCTCCTCTTTGATGATGATGTTGTCAAGGAGTGGCTGGCCCAGTTGGCGAACTACGATCTACGCGCTGTGCTGAAGCTATGCCGTTCCCTGATTCTCTCACCCGCGATGAAGAAGGAGGATGTCTTTGTTGGGTTCGCGACGGGGACGTTTACACCTCTGACGCGGCCGAAGATCCTGCGTGCATTGATCAAACCACAACACCAGAACTTCCGAGAGCACCCGCAACACCCCGTCCACAACATCTACTCGCACAACGTCAGAGAGCAGCACAGTCCGCTTTCCCCGTTTCTGCTACTCGCCTTGCTCGAGCAGCGCCTTGCGCAAGACAAGCTCGACAAGGAGGAGATCCGAGGCTTCGTGTCAATCGGCACGTTGGTGAAGCATCTGGAGGATTGCTATCGCATCCCCGCGTTGATCACTCACTCCGCCGTTGAGCGCTTGTGGCAGTCTGGACTCGTGCAACCTTACGATCCGAGTCTGCAGGTTGGTGCGGCAGCCAAGATTCGCATCAAGATCACACCTCGTGGCCTGCTGCACTTGCGGTGGGCCGTCGAAGAGTGGGACTACATGCGAGAAATGGGCGAGACAACGCCGATTTGCTCGCATGAGCCGTTCGAGGCGATGACAAAACAGAGCCGTGCGTTTCACGCAAGTTCGAACGAAGACGCTTGGAAGGCGTCGTCGAGAGCCTTTGCGAAGACGTTCATCTGCTACCTCCTCTCCGCCGTCGAGCCTGCGGAAGAGAGCTTGCTGACTTGGACACAGAAGCTACGGCAGAAGTGGATCCCGGCTGGCTGCCGTGCACAAAGCCCGTTGGTCTAGCAGTCTCTGCACCCAAATGCTCATCGGCACGCGCCCAGATGGGCGCAACGAGCTGCTCGCCGTCGCCGCCCGTCATTGCCGCCCGTCCTTGCCGCGACGGAGATCCTGTCTCGAGGTGTGGATCGGCCTTTCATGATCAGGCGGGAAACGTGCCCAGACGCCTCGCCACCCGCCGCGCCTACGGCTTCCACTCGTTCAAAGCCGTTCGTGCCATGCTCATGCTCTGTCGCCCTGGTCTCCACCTTGCCCCGGCAGTCGATAACCTATCGCGTTAGCCCACACGCATGCCAGGATGACAGGCGGAACCGCGGGCGCTCATAGGACTTGCGCGAGGCGGCGACGGGCGTCATCTATCCGGGGTGCTCTACCTCGACCCTAAGAGCTTCCCCACACCTTTGGGACCGAGCCGGGTGCTGAGCTGCCGAGCCGATTGCCTAGCCGAGGAGACGAGCCATACAGGTGGTACGGCGAACGGTCTAAGGCCTAGAACGCGACCGCCAGTGCTGTGCCCGGCGACGGGAGGCATGTGCAGGGAAGCTCCTAAGAGCACCCCTACAAATACGGGACCGAGCCGGGTGCTGAGCTGCCGAGCCGATTTCGTAGCCGAAGAAATGAGCCATACTGGTGGTACGGCGAGCTTTCTGAGGCCGAAAAAGCGGCCGGCAGTGCGGTGCCCGGCGACGGGAGGAATTTGTAGGGGTGCTCCTAACGCCACGACCCCTCTCGACCCGGCGGTGGCGGCGATGCGAGAGCGCGGCAGCCAAGCCGCGCAGAACCGAGGGCGACGATGACAATGGGCGGTCGTGAGCGGGTGGTCGTGGCGCTCTCCGGCGGCGTCGACTCCAGCGTCGCGGCGGCGACGCTCTGCGAGGCCGGCTACGAGGTCGTCGGCGTGACGCTGCAGCTCCAGGACTGCGACGACGCCAAGAGCAGCCCCTCCTGCTGTGGCCTCGACGGCATCTCCCGGGCCCGCGCCGTCGCCGGTCAGCTCGGGATCCGCCACTACCTCTTAGAGCGCGTCGAGGCCTTCTCTGAGCGCGTCCTCGCCCCGACCTGGGAGGCCTACGCCGCCGGCCGCACGCCGAGCCCTTGTCTGCTCTGCAACCAAGAGATCAAGCTCGGCACCCTCCTCGACTGGGCCGAAGAGCTCGGCGCCGAGCGCGTCGCCACGGGCCACTACGCGCGGATCGAGCGCGACGGCTCCGGCGCCCCGCGGCTGCTCCGCGGGCTGGACCGCAACAAAGACCAGTCGTATTTCCTCGCCGGCCTGCACCGCGACCAGCTCGAGCGCCTGCTGCTGCCTCTGGGGGGCCTCCACAAGGACGTGGTCCGCGAGCGCGCCCGCGCCCTGGGCCTGGCCAACGCCGAGACCCACGACAGCCAGGACGCCTGCCTGGTCGCCCCGGGGCAGCGCTTCGCCGAGATACTGCGCCGGCGCTTCGACGCCCCCGCGCGGCGCGGCCGGGTCGTCGACGAGGACGGCAAGCCCCTGGCCGACCACGAGGGGATCCACCACTTCACCGTCGGCCAGCGCAAGGGGCTCGGGCTGCAGACCCTGCGGAAGCATTGGGTCAAGGCCGTGAGCGACGACGGCTCGGTGGTCGTGACCCCAAAGCCCGATCGGCTGCTCGAGCGCGAGCTCTCGGCCACGAACGTGAGCTGGCTCGGCGAAGCGGGGCCGCCGGCGGGGGTCTCGCTGCGCGCTCGAGTCCAGATCCGCTATCGTCACCGAGCCCAGCTCGCGACCCTCGAGCAGCCCACGCCGGGGGTCGTGCACGCGACCTTCGACGAGCCCGCGCGGGCGATCAGCCCTGGGCAGGCGGCGGTGTTCTACGAGGCCGAGCGCGGCGAGCGCGTGCTCGGCCAGGGCTGGATCGCGCGCCGGGAGCAAGCGAACGCCACGCCTGGGAGCGCGCGCCCGTGAGCGCAGAAGCGCGCTACGCCCGCCAAGCGGCGCTCGACGTGATCGGCGACGCGGGGCAAGGGCGCCTGGGCGAGGCGACCGCGCTCGTGGTCGGCTGCGGGGCCCTCGGCAGCGCTCAGGCCGAGCTGCTCGCGCGCGCCGGCGTCGGCACCTTGCGCCTCGTCGACCGCGACGTTCTCGAGCTGCACAACCTGCAGCGGCAGCAGCTCTACGACGAAGACGACGTGCGAGCGCGCCTGCCCAAGGCCGCCGCCGCGGCGCGCCGGCTGCGCCGGATCAACAGCGCGATTCAGATCGACGAGCACGTCGCGGATGTCACGCCGCATACCGTCTTGAGGCTCGTCGAGGGCGCGGACCTGCTGCTCGACGGCACGGATAACCTCGACACGCGTTATCTGCTCAACGACGCCGCCGTGAAGGTCGGCGTGCCCTGGGTCTATGGGGGCGTCCTCGGCACCGAGGGCACGGTGCTCGCGGTGCGCCCGGGCCGCGGCCCTTGCTTGCGCTGTCTCTTCTCTGAGCCGCCGGACGCCAGCGGCCTGCCGACCTGCGAGACCTACGGCGTGCTCGGCACGGCGGTGAGCTGGGTCGCCGCCCTGCAGGTCACCGAGGCGCTGAAGCTGCTGCTCGCGCCGCCGCGAGAGGACGGCAGCGAGGGCGGCAGCGAGGACGGCAGCGACGACGGCAGCGAGGGCGGCAGCGACGGCGGCGCCGACGGCGGCGCCGACGACGGCGCCAACGACGAGAGCGACGGCGCCGACGCCGGGAGCGACGCCAGCACGCTCTACAGCCTCGACATCTGGGCCGGCGCGGTCTACCCAACCAGAACGCGACGCCGCAAAGGCTGCCCCTGCTGCGGCGAGCGGCGCTTCGAGTTTCTCGACGCCCGCCGCGGCGCCCGGAGCACCAGGCTCTGCGGACGCGACGCGGTGCAGGTCAGCCCGGACCGCCCCCGCGCCACGCCCCTCGACCTCGTTCGCCTCGCGGGCGAGCTGGCGCCCCATGGCGAGCTCCGCGAGAGCGGTCTGCTCCTCGAGCTGACCCTCGGCGCGGGCGCGCATGGAGGCAAGCGGCTGGTGATCTTCCCCGATGGCCGGGTGCTCGTGATGGGCACGACGGACACCGCCGAGGCGCGCAGCCTCGTCGCGCGCTACCTCGGCCGCTGACGTCGGGAGCCGGTCTCAGCGTCAGGAGCGTTGGCAGCACCCCTACACACGCCTCCCGTCGCCGGGACCAGCACCGCCGGCCGTGGTAGCAAGCAACCGACGAGCAACAACCGCTGTGATTTCGCAGACCAGCGCAGCGACGGGAGGTAAGTGGGTCAGCGCTCTAGAGCGCTGACCAGCTTACCGTACCTCAAAAGCCCCCCGAGGCCTCAACCACGCCCTGGTACCGTCGATGTAGCGGGTGATGGGGCTCTTCTCTCGCAAGCGGAAAGGCTCGGCGCAGACGCTGAGGGCGGCGCCGGCCGTGGCGCCCTCAGCGGAGAACGCGGACGCGCTCGCGGACGGCGCCCTCGACACGCTCGCTCACGCCCTGCGCGCCCTCGGCACCCCCCCGCTGCGCCTCGAGGGGGAGGATCCGGCGGCGTTTCGGGCGACCTGCGAGATGCTCGCGCGGCACGTGCTCGTCGCCGCGCCGATCGAGAGGCCCGCAAAGGGTGACGCGCGCGACGAGGCCGCCGGGGCGGAGAGCGCCCTCGGCGGCAGCGGGCGGAACTGGAAGCATATCCGACACTTCATCACCGACCGGCGCCGCGCGGAGGTGAGCCACGTCGACGACCACGTCGGCGGATTGAAGGTCGCGATCTGGGACCTGGTCACCGGCCTGCAGACGATGGCCGGCGGCGGAAAGCGCGCGCAGACGCGCATCGAGCGCAGCGTCAACGCCCTCGAGCGCGCGGCCGCTGGCGACTCCCTGGGGCAGCTCCGAGCCGCGGTCGGCGCCGCGGCGTTTCAGATCAAAAACGCCCTCGAGGAGCAGCGAAAGCAGCTCGAGACCGAGATGGCGGCCCTCGGCGAGAAGCTCGCCGATCTGCGCGCCGAGCTGGTGGAGGCCCGCCGCGAGATGAGCCTCGACCCGCTGACGCAGCTGAACAACCGAGGGGCCTTCGACGAGGCCCTCGTCCGCTTCGTGCAGCTCGCCTGCCTCGGCGCCCAGCCCCTGGCGCTGCTGATGATCGACCTCGACCACTTCAAATACGTCAACGACACCTACGGACACCCCACCGGCGACAAAGTGATCGTCGCCACCGCGAACACGATCTCGATGACCTTCCCCCGCAAGGGAGACTTCGCCGCGCGCTACGGGGGGGAGGAGTTCGCCGTGCTGCTCAGCGACGTCGACGAGGCCCAGGCCAGGCCGCTGGCCGAGCGGCTGCTCGACAAGGTGCGCAAGCTGCGCGTGAAGACCGACACCGCCGATGAGCCGATCGACCTCAGCTGCTCGATCGGCGTCGCTGTCCTCGGGCGAGGCGAGCACCCGAAGGAGCTGGTGGCGCGGGCCGACGCCGCGCTCTATCGGGCCAAACACGACGGCCGCGACCGCGCCGTCCTCGCGGATCCCCCGAGGATCAACCTCTGAGCCCGATCGCGGAGCTCGACCTCTGAACGACGTTCGCGCTGAGAGGTCGCCTATGCGAGCATGGGCCCGTGGAGCACGAGCCCTCGCGATGGCGACGGAGTCTGGGGCCGCTGGCGCTGCTCGCCAGCTGCGCCGTCGTGCTCGCACCCCTCGCCTTTGGCGGCGTGCTCGGCGGCGTCGACGTGCTGCGGCAGGAGCTCGACTTTCGCAGCCTGCTCTCCGAGGCCCTCGGCGCCTTCGAGCTGCCCCATTGGAACCCCTACGTCCTCTGCGGCACCCCGCATCTCGCGTCGATGAGCGGCGGCCCGCTGCACCCGCTCCACCTCGCCCTCGCGCCCTGGCTCTCGCCCGCCGCCGCGATCAACGTCTCGGTCGCGCTGAGCCTGATCGCCGCGGCCTTTGGCGCCTGGCTGCTGGCCAGGAGGCTGGCCGAGCATCGCGCCGCCGCGCTCGCCGGTGGTCTGCTCTTCGCGCTCGGCGGGGTGATGCTCGGCCACCTCGAGGCGGGGCACGTCTCGCTGGTCGCGACCTACGCGCTGCTCCCCTGGGTCGCGCTGGCCCTCGACCGGCTCCAACAGCGCCCCGAGCCCGCGAGGCTGCTGGTCGCCGGCGTCGCGCTGGCCCTCTTCGTGCTCTCCGGACACCCGCAGCTGATCGTGCTCGGCGGGCTGGGCCTCGTCGCGCTGCTTCGGCTGCGGAGCTGGCTCTCGCCGGCTCATCGCGGCCCGCGACGCTGGGTCTTCATCGCCGCCTCCGGCGGCCTCGGGGCGCTGCTCTCGGCGCACCAATGGCTGCCCGCGCTGCACTTCGCCGCCCGCTCGGGCCGCGCGAGATCCGACGACCCGCTCTTTCATCAGCTGGGCACCTTCGCCGCGCGCGACCTGCTGCAGCTCCTCGCCCCGGCGACCCTCGGGCCCCGCCCGGGCGCGCTGCCCTGGGAGACCTGCGCGTTCATCGGCGTCGTCGGCCTGACCCTGGCCCTCGCCGCCGCGCTCACGCGCCAGAAGGGAGCGCTGGCGCTCTGTGCGCTGGCGGGGCTCGCGACGGGGCTCGCCTTCGGGCCGCTGCAGGCGGTGATCCCGGGGCTCTCGCTCTTTCGCGTGCCGGGGCGCTTCGTCGTGCTCCTCGCGCTCGCGCTGGCTGCCCTCGCCGTCTGGGGTCTCGCGGCGGCGGGGCCACGCCTGACGCTGGCCGCCGCCGGGGTGGTCGCTGCCCTGGCGCTCTCCCTCGGGCTCGCCCTCGAGGCGGAGCTGGTCAGCGTCGCCGGCTACGCCCTCCGCGTCGCCCTGCCCCTCGCCGCGCTCGGAGCGCTCAGCGTCGCCGCGCTCCGAGGCCGGCTGGCTCTCGAGCGTTGGCGCTGGCTGGTCGTGGGGCTGCTGACGGTGGAGCTGGTGATCGGCGGCATGGGGCGCCTCCGAACGCGCCCGCCTGTTGACCATCGGCGGCTACATCCCCGCGGCGAGCGAGCGCTTCCGACGCTACTTCGCCCTGGCCGCGGGGTATCCACCAGCGCGGCAGCTCGTGCGCTTCACGACCCGCCGGCTCTCGCCAGGTCTGGTCAACCTGGGTATGCGCTGGATCGTCGCCCCCAAGGGCGTCGCGCTGCCCCGAGGCGTGCGCCTCGCGGCCGAAGCGGGGGCGCTCCGCCTCTGGGCCCTCGAGCGCCCCGCGCCCCGGGCGCGGATCCTCCGCCGTACAGCCAACGCCAAGGACGGAGCCGAGGCGGCGGCGATCGCCGCGCGAGGCCGCGTCGACCCGCGAGAGGTCGCGGTCCTCGAGCGACCGCTGCCGCGGAGCCGACCGCAGGGGCGCTTCGTGATGGGGGGGCCTACGCGTGATCGGATCCGTTGGCGACGACAGGGGCTGGCGCGCTTGACGCTCGACGTCGCGCTGGCGCGGCCGGCGATGGTCGTGCTGGCCGACGCCTACGATCCCGGCTGGCGCGCGTGGAGCAACGATCGCCCCCTCGAGCCCGTCGCTGTCGATGGCGCGCTGCTCGGCCTCTACCTCGGCGAGGGCGAGCACGAGCTGAGGCTGCGCTACCGGCCAGAGGGCTGGGCGGCCGCGGGGTGGCTGGCGCTGGTGGGTGTGCTCTGCGGCCTCGCCCTGCTCGTGGGCGCTCGCCGCCGCGCGGCGACGAGAGGAGGCGGAGGCCGACCGGCGCCGGTACGACGCTAGAGCGCTGACCAACTTACCTCCCATCGCCGCGCTGGTCTGCGAAATCACAGCGGTTGTCGCTCGTCGGTTGCTTGCTACCAGCAGGCGCC